>DJBG01000078.1:2426-2621 GCA_002429965.1 Hungatella sp. UBA5982 | reverse complement strand
TGACCCATATTTAAGAATTCCAGGCGCACCCGCAGCCTACTAATGGATACGGGTGCGTCTTTTAAATAATTCCTAATCGTTAAGAGGATAACAAAATGGAAAAGAAAAAAAGAATTGTTATTGCGTTAGGCGGCAATGCTTTGGGTAACACTCTGTCAGAGCAGATGACTGCAGTAAAGATCACGTCAAAAGCAC
>DJBG01000078.1:0-2318 GCA_002429965.1 Hungatella sp. UBA5982 | reverse complement strand
AACAATATTCCTGTAACCACCATGATCACACAGGTTCGTGTGGATGAAAACGATCCTGCTTTCAACTCTCCCAGCAAGCCAATCGGTCATTTCATGACTGCAGAAGAAGCAAAACTGGCTGAGGAAAAGTACGGATACATCACGAAGGAAGATGCCGGACGGGGATACCGTCGTGTGGTAGCATCTCCAAATCCTGCAGAAATTATTGAAATCGGCGCAATCCGCTCCCTTGTGGAAGCCGGACAGCTGGTTATCGCCTGCGGCGGCGGCGGTATTCCCGTAACTCGTCAGGGAAACCACTTAAAAGGCGCAAGCGCAGTTATTGACAAAGATTTTGCAAGTGAATTGCTGGCTGAGGAACTGGATGCAGACTTCTTAATCATCCTCACAGCAGTTGAGAAAGTAGCAATAAACTTCGGTAAACCGGAAGAGAAATGGTTGGACGATATCACAACAGACGATGCCCGTAAGTATATTGGAGAAGGACACTTCGCTCCTGGCTCCATGCTGCCAAAGGTACAAGCTGCCGTGAAATTCGCAGATTCCAAGGAAGGGCGCAATGCGCTCATCACCTTGCTGGAAAGAGCAAAAGAAGGAATCCTGGGGAAGACCGGAACTCATATTCATAAG
This sequence comes from Hungatella sp. UBA5982, assembly GCA_002429965.1. Lineage (GTDB taxonomy): Bacteria > Bacillota > Clostridia > Lachnospirales > Lachnospiraceae > Lacrimispora. The sequence continues at coordinate 1,688 of DJBG01000078.1, read as the reverse complement.
TAAACCGTAAATCTTTCCTAAAGGAGGAACTTTTACAATGAAGGAATCTAATAAGCAATACGCTTCTATATTTGAAATGGATGGTATCCCAAAATTTTCACAGGCTCTCCCACTGGCCATTCAGCATCTTGTGGCCATGATCGTAGGCTGTGTAACTCCTGCTATTATCGTATCAAACGTTGCCCAGCTTAGTCCTGCGGACAGGGTCATCCTGATTCAGGCTGCTCTGGTAGTATCCGCATTATCCACCCTGCTCGAGCTTTTCCCCATAGGCAATAAAAACGGTTTCCATCTGGGTGCCGCTCTTCCTGTCATTATGGGTATCAGCTTTGCCTATGTTCCCAGTATGCAAGCCATTGCCGCAGATTATGGCGTGGCAGCGATCTTAGGAGCTCAGATGGTGGGCGGTGTGGTTGCATTTATCGTAGGTTTTGGTGTAGNNAACGGTAGTATTCACCATTGGACTTTCTCTGTATCCAACAGCCATCAACTATATGGCGGGAGGAACTGCCAATAAGGATGTGGAAGGTTTGATGCGGTACGGCTCCTGGCAGAACTGGCTTGTGGCATTCATTACCCTGGCTGTTGTAACCGGCCTTAATCACTTTGGAAAAGGCTTCTTTAAGCTGGCTTCCATTTTAATCGGACTTATCGTCGGTTATGTTGTTGCCTTTTTCTTCGGAATGATAGATTTTGTAAACGTTGGAACTGCATCTTTATTCCAGGTTCCACAGCCGCTTCATTTTGGAATTGTTTTTGAACCATCTTCATGTGTTGCCATTGGACTCTTATTTGCGATAAACTCTGTTCAAGCGATCGGTGACTTTACTGCCACTACGACAGGATCTATTGATCGTGAACCAACAGATAAGGAACTTCGGGGCGGAATTATGGGCTACGGCTTCACCAACTTCTTCGGCGCCCTCTTAGGAGGTCTTCCCACTGCAACATACAGCCAGAACGTAGGTATTGTCACAACGACTAAGGTTGTTAACCGCTGCATTATGGGACTGACTGCAATTATTTTATTAGCGGCCGGATTAATACCCAAGTTCTCCGCTCTACTTACTACCATTCCTCAGTGCGTTCTTGGAGGTGCTACCGTATCAGTATTTGCTTCCATCGCCATGACAGGAATGAGACTTATTATGACAGAGAAGATGACCTTCCGGAACTCTTCCATCGTAGGTCTTGCTGTTGCACTCGGTATGGGAATTTCTCAGGCTCCGGCCGCATTACAGACTTTCCCATCTTGGGCTACTACCATCTTTGGACGTTCCCCAGTCGTTGTAGCAACCATAGTAGCAATCTTTTTAAATATCATACTTCCTAAAGATAAAGANNCAAGTAAGAAATAAGATCAAATAAAAGGGCTGTTGGATAGATTCCAACAGCCCTTTTCACATGGTTTTATAGCTTCCAGATATCCCGGTTATATTCCTTAATGGTCCGGTCTGAAGAGAAATACCCTGCCTTGCTGATATTTATTAACATCTTTTTCGCCCATACATAAGAATCCTCATAATCCTTATAAATTCTTTCCCTGGCATCCGAATAGGCCTTGTAATCCAACAGGGTCATGAACCAGTCTTTCTTAAGTATCTCATCATAAAGCCGTTTTAAGTTCTCTTTATGGCCGATGGCAGTCATCTCCTCTCCCACCATAAAGTCCAGAGCTTCCCGGATCT
>DJBG01000070.1 GCA_002429965.1 Hungatella sp. UBA5982 | reverse complement strand
AGCATCAGATTCTCATGATGCTTTCCGACCACTCCAATGCATCCCAGAAGGAGATAGCAGAACGCCTTTATGTGTCCACTGCCACCATAGCAGTATCGGTAAAGAAGCTGGAAAAAGGGGGATACATAACCCGGGCCGTGGATCAGGAAGATAACCGGATGAATAAGCTTTGCCTGACGGAAAAAGGAAAGCATATGGTGGAGCATAGCCGGGAATATTTTCATAACGTAGAAGAACGGATGTTTCGTGATTTTTCTAAGGAAGAATTGGCTGCCATGGGGCAATACATGGACCGCATTTATGATAATTTATCCCAGATTCCTATAGAAAAGGACATGACAGAAAGAGAGGACTAATAACTTGAAACGATATTGGAAATATATCAGGCCGTATCTGGGAGCCTTTATACTGGCGCCCCTCTTAATGCTGACGGAAGTATTTGGTGAGATCATGCTTCCAAGGCTNNGCCAAGGCTGACATCCATGATCATCAACAACGGGGTCGCCACAAGAGATGTAGGATACATTTTAAATATGGGATGGAGAATGATCGCCATTGCCGTTATTATGGCATCGGGAGGAATCGGAGCCTCCTATTTTTCGTCTAAGGCCTCCATTTGTTTTAGCACGGATTTGAGAAAGGATGTATTTCATAAAGTCCAGCAGTTTTCCTTTAGAAATATTGATGATTTCAGCACAGGATCTCTGGTTACCAGGATGACCAACGATATCCAGCAGATTCAAAATGTGGTAATGCTGAGCCTGCGCCTGATGTTCCGGGCTCCTGGCCTGCTGATCGGGGGTCTTATTATGGCCTATCTCATGAACCGGCAGCTTATGGTAATACTTTTAGTGGTGATTCCAGTACTGATCCTTGCCATCTTCATTATTTTAAAGGCGGCTTTTCCGCGTTTTGAGGTAATGCAGAAGAAGATCGACCGCTTAAACTCCGGTGTACAGGAGGCATTGACCAATGTGCGCGTCATTAAATCCTTTGTCAGGGAAGATTTTGAAGAAAAGAAATTTCAGGCTACAAACCGGGATTTAAAGGAAGGCAGCCTTGACGCCATGAAGATTGTCGTAACCAGCATGCCTGTGATGATGCTTGCCATGAATGTCACGACCCTTGCAGTGGTGTGGTATGGAGGAAATCTCATTATCGCAGGAAAGATGCCTGTAGGTGATCTGACGGCCTTTACCACCTACATTGTCCAGATCCTCATGTCCCTGATGCTGTTATCCATGGTATTTTTGCAGGCTTCCCGGGCCATGGCTTCCTTAAGGCGTGTCAAAGAGGTCCTGGATACCGAGATCGATTTGACCGATGAAGGCGCGGCAGAAAAATCCGCCCAGGTAACAAGGGGTAAGGTAGAATTTCGGAATGTATCCTTCCAGTATATAAAGGGAATGGATGAAATGGTCTTAAAACACATTAATTTTACTGCGGAGCCTGGAGATACCATTGGAATCATCGGTTCCACGGGTAGCGGAAAAACCTCTCTCGTGCAGATGATCCCCCGTCTTTACGATGCGGATGAAGGACAAGTTCTGGTGGATGGCATTGACGTAAGGGATTATTCCATCAGAAACCTTCGGGAAGGCGTTGGAATGGTTTTACAAAAGAATGTCCTTTTTTCAGGAACCATTGAAGAAAATCTCCGTTGGGGAGACGAGAATGCTACCATGGAAGAAGTAGTCCTCATGGCAGAAAGCGCCCAGGCCGATGGCTTTGTATCTAACTTTAAGGATGGGTATGATACGGATTTGGGGCAGGGAGGTTCCAATGTATCCGGCGGCCAGAAGCAAAGACTTTGCATTGCCAGGGCTCTTTTAAAGAAACCGAAAATACTGATTCTGGATGACAGCACCTCTGCTGTGGACACTGCAACGGAAGCCCGTATCCGCCAATGCTTCCAGACCACCTTAAAGAACACGACCAAATTCATCATTGCCCAGCGCATCGGGTCCGTGGAAAACGCGGATAAGATCATCGTGCTCGATGACGGACAGATCGTAGGCATGGGATCCCATGAAGAGCTGCTGGAGTCCTGCGAGGCTTATCAGGAGATTTATTATTCCCAGAGAGAACGGGAAAAGGAGGCGGGTGCATAATGGATAAGCAGAAAAAAGTTGAAAGCTTAAAAAGGCGCTATGGCCGCTCTTCCCAGCCAGCCAGGAACCGTGGGTCCATGGGCGGGAGCAGAGGAGGCGGGCAGATAAAGGGCAGCCTCCCAAAGAATGCCAAGGCGACCATTCGGCGTCTCATGTCTTATTTAAATGAATACAAACTTTATATGGGAGCAGCATTTTTCTGCGTCATTGCAGGTACACTTGCGATGTTAGCCGGTTCTTATATGCTGCGTCCCATCATTAATCAGTTTATTGCACCGCCGGCCGGCGGGAAGGGAAGCGTTTTAGGCCTTGCAAAAGGTATTGGGGTCATGGGGATTGTTTATCTCATTAGTGTAATTGCAAACTATGCTCAATCCAGGATCATGCTGACGGTTGCGCAAAATGCCCTGCAAAAGATAAGGGATGATTTATTTACCAAGATTCAGACCCTGCCGGTGCGGTTTTACGATTCCAATAACACTGGTGATCTCATGAGCCGGTTCAGCAATGATGTGGATACCATCGGTCAGATGTTAAGCAACACTCTAGTCCAGCTCTTTNNATGAAGGTCGGCGGCTTTGTGGCGTCAAGAAGCCAGAAGTTTTTCTCGGCCCAGCAAAGCTCCCTTGGTGCCGTAAACGGATATATTGAAGAAGTCATCAGCGGCCAGAAGGTGGTAAAGGTGTTCTGTCATGAAGATGTGGCAGAAGAGGAATTTGAGATCCTCAATGAGGATTTAAGGAACAACATGATCCATGCACAGTTTTTTGGAGGCGTGATGATGCCGGTTATGGGAAATTTAAGCCAGTTGAATTACATCCTTACCGCATGCATCGGAGGACTTCTCTGTGTACTTAGAGGCTTTGATGTGGGCGGACTGACCGTGTTTTTGACCTTTTCCAGGCAGTTTGGCCGTCCGAT
>DJBG01000120.1 GCA_002429965.1 Hungatella sp. UBA5982 | reverse complement strand
GAAATCAGCAAATAAACCGGTGCCAGGATTTGTGTCCTGGCACCGGTTTTCTTTGAACGTTAATATTTATATAATTTTTGACATCAGCAAAGCCTGTCTCCGGCATTATACCTTAGCCTTTAAAATCTTCTGTATATTTTTATAAAGCAGTTCTCCCAAGGTTCCTGGACATTTCATCGAGATAAGCCAGCCATAAGTCCGGGCTGAAATCCAGTAACTTCATGGTGTTTCCTGATGCTTCCCTGCTTAAAATATCATTGAACAGATTCGTTTCAAAGCAATGGATTTTTTCCGTCTTATAATCATGATCAATTATGTAAATCAGATTTAGTCCCTGCAAACAGAAGATTGCCGCTTTCGGCCGCTCACTGTTAATAATCCTGACTTTGTCAGAGCTTTTATCACTAATAAAGGTGTTAAACCTTTGCAGGTACGGGATACGTTTCTCGGGAGGAAAGTCGATGGCACCAAAAAGGGGTACAATGGCTTTTCCTGTAGAACAAAAGCCAAGCATCGCATCAACCGTCACGAAAAAAGTGGTTTCCTTATCCAGAATTCTATGAAAAAGTTCCAGAATGGCTCTTTTTGAGACCTCCCTGCCATTTACAGGCTCTAAGTCCTTTTCTTCTACTAAATAACCGATGGATATAAAATTATATACGGCATCTACATGCCTGCCCATCTGCCTGGGCAGAATCGTTGGGTCTGCTTCTAAAGCCGCTGATGCCTCCCTTCCGCTATAGCTTATTTTCTTGGCGTCCTTTTTTACAAGTGAATTAAAGAATACATTTATATAGCCTTTATGACTGACAAAGGTCATAAGAGGCATCCCATCCAGCTGCAGGCTGAAGAGCAGAAGAAATTGTCCCTTCAAAAGCAAAAAGGTGTGATTCATTTCCTTTGTGGCTTTCCATAAATTCAAATCCACATACTTCTGTGCCTCGACGATGGCGGAGAGAAGGTCCGTATTATTATCGCTGGCTGACGCCTCAATAGCGGACATATCAAAAAAGTGGTTAAAGGCAGCTCTTTCCCGCTTCTGTGAGCTTGATATTTTTATCCTTTGGAAAATATCGGAATAAGACTGGTCAAAAAAAGGGATGGTACTGTAAAACTCCAGGGGGATATCATGATTGACCAAAATATGATCGGAAACAAGCACACAGAACATGTTCAGGATGGTCTTTTTTCCCAAAAAGCTGGCCTCCCTGTCAGGATAGCCCATATTTCCATTGTTCTCTTCATCAAAATCTTTATCAAAAGCATATTCTATGGCATAGGCCAGAAACATTTCCAGTTCATATCTGGAACTGAAATCATAAAGGACCGGAAAGATGTGCATAAATTTTAAATAACAGCCGTGGCCATACAGAACCTCGGCAAAATAGGCGGCAGCCTGCCTGCTGAATGCCCTCTTTTCCTTTAAAAAAGGCAGCCTGCCTCCTTTTAGGATCTTACTTAATCCACTAGGAGTCATATTCATGCTGATTGCAAAGTCTGTTTTCGGCGTCTGTGCAATATCGATAAGCTCTTCCAGCAATTTACCGGTTTTCATCTCTTGCTCCCCCACTATTTCCTGTTTTGCAAAATATTGTAACACGGTTTTTTCCTTTTGTCTATTTCAGTGTGACGTTTTCATCCTCTCTTTTCTTTTCCTGGAAAATATTGTTACATATTTTTTCTTTCCTGTCTATTTTCCCGTAACTTTTTATCCAAACTTTCAAGCATCAGGAAAAACCTACCTATATAATCTTTGTAGGATTCTTTACGCTGAGGCGGGAACCTTAGGCGGAGGAATTACTTCAAATATAAAGCCGTCATTCTCAGGCGTACGCTTGAAAAGCAGATGAAAGGCAGTAACAAGAGGAGGAATGAGATTGAAAATAAGGAAACATAGACGGCTGGTAAGCTGGCTGCTGGTATTGATGCTCGCGTTAAACATGTTTTCGCCGCTCAACAATGTATGGGCCGAAGGGCTGGGAACATCTGGTGAAGACGTAATCAACGTGAACACAGGAACCCCTTCCAATGCGGACCGGGATCCGGTGGTCAACGATCATGAAAAAACTGATGATCCCACGGGGACTCCTTCCAATGCAGACAGGGATCCAACGGATTCTGGTAAAGGCGGTACATCAGGCGCACCAAAGGCGACACCTTCCAGCGTAAGTCTTCTGCCGGTGGCATTCAGTTCAGAGGATAAAACAAGTGCACTCATGGAACTGAAAAAGACCATCAAGCAAAACGGAAAAATAATCAACGAAGGGGAAACTTTAACAAGCACGGATACTATTTCTGTGGAAGTCTCCTTTCGAGTACCGGTGGATGGGGATGACTTCAGCGGCATAACCCCTGCTCCCACCACAGTACAATTGGGCGACACAGCGATTTTTGAGCTGAGCAATGCCTTTAAGCTGGTCTCCGGCACAAATATTGATTTAAGAAGTGAAAATAACACTTTGGTCGGCCATGTGACCTTTTTCACTGATTCAGGTACAATGTATGCCCAGGTTGACTTTGATGGAAACCCGGATGTCTTCAATGAAGTGTTTAATAATGTACGCTGTAAGTTCAGCGCAACTTTAAAGTATGATTCCAGCGGCTCTGCCGGCAGTGAAGGAGATCATCTCATAACCATTTTAGACAAAACCTACACCGTTACGGTACCTCCGGTTGAGACCATTTATAATGTGTTAAAATCAGGAGAAGTTGATCTGACAAGTAAAAGCATTGAATGGACGGTAAATATTTCCGCAGCCAAATCAGGCGAAGGCATTGATTTAGAGGGCTATAAATTTTCNNTAACAAGCGTAGGAGAATATATCCCAGGCTCATTTATGGTAGATAATACCGGTGTTACTCCTGCGGAGAATGGCAAGGTCATCAGTTATACCTTTCCTGCGGGTTCAACAAGCCCCAAAAAGGTGACCTTCAAAACCGAAATACCCGATGCTTCCTACTATTCCTCTTCCAGACAGACAATCGGTAACAAAGCACAGCTTCTGGATAAAGAGGATACATTAAAAAAGGAAGGACAATTTACAGTTTCATGGACTCCGAAATGGATTGAGAAGTCTGGCGAATCAAGTGACAAGGGCAGTACAGGTATTTATGATCCTACAAACCGCACGATCACCTGGTCCATAACTGCTAACCACAATGGAGCAAAGCTTGACAATGCTGTTATCACTGATGTACTTCCTTCCGGTTTACAGTTTTTATCTGCAAAATGGCAGACATGGAACGGTACCGTTTGGGTCAATGATGTAAATCTTCCTGATCCTGGAGCAAGCGGTGAATACGTCATAGGTGATATAAACTCCCAAATTAAACTTACCATCGTAACGAAAGTACTGGACACAAACCTTACTACCGGAGTAACCACCTTTACTAACTCTGCAAACATCAAATGGGATGGTCTGACAGGCCCCGGCTATGGCTCGGGCAATGTTGGTGTCGGTATCGGGTATAATGCCATTAAGAAGGAAGGCACTGCCAATCCGTCCACCGGTGAGGTCACCTGGAAGGTTACCGTTGATCCAAGGGAACAGATAATACCTGATCCCAAGGTATACGACCTTCTTGTTTATGGAAACAGCTCAAGTGGATTTGATCTCTCATCTGCTACGGGGATTCCTGCTGGAATTACTCCCGGCGATTTAACGGCGCGTTATGGCCAAAAGTATATAGAAAACAGCTTTTCAGGATCGGGTCTCACTCTGACCGTGCACCAGATTGATCAGGGCGGCGTTCCGGTAGCCGACTTATTAGAAATCACCGGTTTTCTCACCGGCGCTGGTTCCGGTGCCAGCACCTTTACTTTTAANNCGTTTATAATACCGCCTCTCTCTTCAGCTCCAACGCAAAGCTGAATGAAGCAACGGCAACCCCCGGCTATCAAAGCAAGATGCTCTCCAAGGAGATGTTAAAGCGTGAAGCCATGGCTGATCCTGCCGCCGGAGTCAACAACCGCACCACTAACGCTTCGGAAGGATTTGATTATCAAGACAAATCCGTGATTTTCCGCTTAAGCGTCAACGCAAACGGCATGGATCTGACCAACATGGTAAATGCAGCCGGAGAGATAATGGGAACGGCAACCGTTACCGATACTTTACCCACTGGCTGGGTGTTCGATAAAATAGACGGATCGGATTACCTGATTTTTGAAGGAACCAATTACCCTGACGGAAGCGGAAGTGTTCAGGCGGCAGGCTCTGCACCGGTAACAGTCACAGGTCTTACTTCCAGTTTCAGCGGAGGAACAGCCACGTTTACGTTTAATCCCCTTGATAAGCCATATGTGATTCTGGTCAAGGCAAGGCCAACCAGCGAAACGGCTGCCGGATACTTTGACACCAATAAGGCAACGAATGTAACTAATAATCTAAGCCNNTTAACAGCCAGATTCTTGAGAAATCCAATACCCTTCCCAAAGCCGGGGAGCTGAAATGGACCGTGTATTACAAGCCTTATAATCTTCCGCAGACAGGTTCCGTACTAAAAGATACGCTGCCAACCGGAATCGATTTACGAACCAACGCCAGCGGAGCTCTGCTCTTAACCGGCGGAAACATTACGGTTAATGAGATGACCCTGAATGCTGACGGCACCTATGCCTCAGGAGATGAAGTCACCTTAATACCGGGGGAAAATATTTCCTACGATAACACAACCAGGATTTTGAGCTTCATGATTCCTGACAGCAAAAAAGCATACTGCTTCAGCTATATTACGGATATTACAGGAGAACCTGGTTCCGTATCCAATAAGGTATCCTTATATGGAGACAGCACCAAACAGGAAGAAACAAGTAAGCCCTATTCCATTACTGCTGCTGACGGCGGTGCCAGCATGCAAAGAAATGGTTATATCACCATAACAAAAACTGATGGATCAGGCGTACGTCTTCCAGGTGCTGAATTTACACTTTTTGCCTTAGACGGCGTGACTGTCATAAAAAAAGGAATCACTGCCAATGACGGAACACTTAAGCTCAAGGTCATTCCTGATGGAGAATACATACTTCTGGAGACTGCAGCACCAGCAGGCTACAATCTGGAGGGAATCAAGCATACTCTGTCAGTTACGACCACCGGTGAAACAGTCATTACCTCCATTGATGGCAAATCCGGAGCAAATGCAAATACTATCACGGTTAAAAACTTCCATGATAATACGGTGGGAAGCCTGACCATTAAAAAAACAGTGGACGGAAACGGTGGAGAGACCAATAAGAAATTTAATTTCACACTGACCTTAAGTGATATATCCGGTACCTATCCTTACATCGGAATCGGAGTTCCAAATGGATCCATCAAGAGCGGGGATACCATATCTCTGGCCCATAACCAAAGCATCACCATTCTGGAACTGCCAAAGGATACGGCCTATGCGGTAACGGAAGAAGATTATTCCAGGGATGGATATCAGAGTTTCAGTAACGGCGAATCCGGCACCATTGCAGCCGATGAGGTGAAGATTGCCGAATTTATTAACACAAAGTTCTTGCCAGGAAGCCTGACCATCAAAAAAACCGTTGCCGGAAACAGCGGTGAAGCCAATAAGAAGTTTAATTTCACTGTTACTTTTAAAGCAGATGGCACCTATTCCTACAAAGGAAACGGGGTTCCTGACGGAACAATTAAGAGCGGGGATACCATTTCTCTCGCGGATGGGCAGAGCATCACCATCACCGGACTTCCAAAAGATATTACCTACGAGGTAATTGAAGAAGACTATTCCAATAACGGATTTTCCACTGCCTCTACAGGCTCGTCCGGCACCATTCGGACAGATGAGGAACAAATAGCCTCCTTCATCAACACGAAGATTATGCCAGGAAGCCTGACCATCAGCAAAACAGTTGCGGGAAGTGGAGCCGACACCAAAAAGAAGTTTGATTTTACAGTGACCTTTAAAGCAGGCGGTACCTATTCCTATACGGGAAAAGGTGTTTCCAACGGAACCATCAAGAGCGGCGATAAGATTTCTCTCGCAGATGGGGAAAGCATCACCATCACCGGACTAANNGGCGGCGGTGGCGGCGGTGGCGGCAATCCAAAGGTGCCTGCCAAGCCTAACACACCGACAACACCTGCTGCTCCTGTTCCGGCAGATCCCACAGTCAACGTAGACGGCAGTACACCTACCGGCAACATGGAAGGCAAAACCCCCGACGAATTGGTTGACATCAACGGCAATATTCCTACCGGAACCAGATACGGAAGAAATGGTCTGCCAAAAACCGGCGACAACGTATCCGGCGATATGGTTATTTACGGCCTGCTTTGCATCTCGGCACTTTTAGGCATGGCAGCATCTGCAAACATACTGCTGAGAAAATATACTGACAAATAATTGCTGAATCATTTGTAATAAAGTAATCTGTACTGCAAGATTCAAAAACAGAATATGAAACAGATAGGGATGCCGCAAAACAACTCACGTTAATTTTGCGGCATCCCCGTTTTTTGCAAAAAGAAAGAGCACATATCAAATCAACGGCATGCGTCTTATCTTCACTTCTGCTGCTGAAGATATTTACTGATCGTCCTCTGGAATATTTTCATACTGCTGTCAACATTTTTATTTTCCTGCAAAATCTTTGATACCTCCCCATCAGCCAGATTCATGACCTGCTGATACTGCAATAACTTAGGCTCAATAATGCCCTCCTCAATGACATTATACAGCAGCGTGCTGCTGATGACCTGCTCTCCCTCATCCATATCTTCCTGAATGATATTCGCTCCTTCCTTAGAAGAAGCTACGCTCTTTAAGGCCGGGACCCCCTGGGAATACAGGTACACATCCATCTGCATCTCTTCCGTATAGGTAAGCTGTTTTAAGAATTCCCATGCCAATTTTTCATGCTTTGTCCTGCTGTTGATCCCCATCAAAAGGGCATCTACCTTTGATATGTTTTCTCCTTCCCTGCCCGCCGGGAAGGTGATGCAGTCCCACTGGAATCTGGTGTACTTCTTGATCCGGTAGGGATAGGTCTTGTAGGTGCGGTATTCTGCAAAGGTCAGTGGCATAAACGCTACCCTTCCCTCATTAAAATCTTCCTGGGTGACGCTCTGCCCCTGGTTTAAGTCGTTCAGCCGTTTGATATATTTGATTGCGTCCAGCACCCGGCCATCTGTAAAGGACAGCTGGTCCTGGCTCTCATCATACAGCTTTCCCCCGCTGGTATAAAATGCATCCCGCCAGCTGTAATTATAAGTACCGAACTGGTCCAAAAGCCCGTCCTTATCCGTGTCCTTTGTCACCCTCCTGCATATCCCGTACATATCCTCCCAGGTCCAGTCTTCCCTTGGCATCTGGATCATCTCCTTTGCCAGGAGAGACTTGTTTACAAACATGAGCGTGGGAACTGTTTCGTAGGGGAGGGCATACTGGCGTCCATTGCGCCGGCCCGTATTTAAGGCCGTGGTGAAAAAATCCTCTTTATGAAATGTGTTGTCCCCATTCATCAGATCATCCAGATCCTTCATGACTCCCAGGGAGGTAAACTTGTCAAAGTCTGAATCCAGAATCATGAACACATCCGGCATCTCCCCTTCCAACAGCTTGCGGGCGCACCATTCCGAATAATCCTCCTTTGCGATTCCACTGTAATAATGGATCTTCACATTCGGGTGTGACTCCTCAAATCGTCTGACCGCCTTGTCTATGATCTTAAAGCTGTTGGCACTGGCCACATCCCAGTTGCTCCCTGTGAACATGCCGAATTCAAGGATGATTTCCCTATGCTGACCGCGGTAAATCAAGGCCGCTGTAATCAGTGCCGCTATCATGGTACTGATGCAAAGGCGCTTTCTCCACTTCCCCATTGCTGCTTCCCCTTTGTTGTTCTATTTTACTTTCTAAGTTTCTATCCGCTTTCTTACATTGNNGTCTGGACAGCCCAGATGGCCAGCTGTGTACGGTCCCTAAAATCCAGCTTATTCAAAATCGTGCTTAAGTAATTGCGGACTGTTCCCTCGGAAAGGTTTAAGGTTTTTGCAATTTCCTTGTTGCTGGCCCCCTTCTCCACCTGGGCGATGATCTTCCATTCCGTCCTGGTCAGTTCATCCATGTTCTTCTCCCGGACAGATATGGTATCATCCGCCTGGGCCATCTGTGAAAAGAAACGCAGCACCTTTGCCGCTATATCCGGATTGATCATTGCCCATCCATTGTAAACCGTTGTGATGGCTCCTACTAACTCATCCATGGAAACACCCTTTAACATGTACCCGCTTGCCCCGTATTTCAGCGCGTTATACACGTATTCATCATCGTCAAAAGTGGTCAGTATGATGATCTTGATCTGTGGATAGCTTTCCTTTATGATCTTCGTGCACTGAACTCCGTCCATCTTTGGCATCCGCACATCCATTAAAATCACATCCGGCACGTTCTTTCTCACGCACCGGATCACCTCCTGGCCGTCTGCAGCCACATCGGTCACCGTCATGTCCTGCCTGCTGTTTAATACGATCTGCAGGCTCTGACGGATTAATTCCTGATCATCCGCGATCAATACTTTAATCATAAGTCTCTCCCCTCCGAATCGGTATTCTTGCATTGACAATAAACCCATTGCTTCCATCAAACGTCACAACTCCGCTCAACATCCTGATCCGCTCTTTCATATGCTTTGTGCCGAAGCCGTTTTTCATTTCCTCGCAGCCGATCCCGTTGTCCTTAATCTGAACCAGGATGTCCTGATTTTCTCTTTTCACAGTGATCCAGATTTCCCTGGCATGTCCGTGGCGGATGGCATTGGTGATCCCTTCCTGAACGACACGGTAGATGGCATTTTCCTCATCTTCATCAAACTTTAAATTCTGGACCCTGCAATCAAAATAGATCCTGGTTTCTGATACAGCATTAATATCCGTGACCATTTTGTTAATGGCATATTCCAGGCTGAAACGCTCCAGGGCATCCGGCCTTAATTCGCTGACCGAGCGGCGGATATCCTTTATCCCATCCCTGGTGACCATGGAGATCAGCTCCAGCTGCTTTTTCGTCTGCTCCGGGGAAGTTCCGATGATGGCAAGGCAGGCATCGATCCCTGCTGCAATCCCGGTCAGGGTATGGCCCAGGGTGTCATGAATCTCCCGTGCCAGGCGGTTCCTTTCCCTTGTCTCAGCCATTTTTTCAGCCATAAGGGAATATTTTTGCAGCTGCTCATTGACCTCCTGCAGCTTTTCATTGAGTCCGTGGATCTCATCTAAATTTCCCTGCTGTTCGTTGATGATATTGACACAGTACACAACAAACACAATGACATTTAAGGATATTAAAATATTGTATACACTTAAAAGGTACTGCTGCACCGATACGCTGTAATAAGAGATATAATCCTGGATGGAATAGAGGCGGTAGGAAATGGACAAAAGCTCATAATCAGCCAATATGAAGCTTCCGATTGCAACAGCGGCCAGGATATATCTGGATTTTCCATTCTTCACATACATGATGACATTGGAAAACACCAGCAGCAGGATTCCGTTATAATTGAAATTTAAAAGGATGATGATTATAAAACATATGATAAAATCCGCCACCAGGCTGGTGAGTATGACCTTGCTGTTATTGGGAAACAAACGGTCCCGGATCACCATGCTTAAGGTAAGCAATACCAAAAGAAGGGCGCAGAGCCAGATTTTTGCGTAAGGATACCACACAATCGCCTGGATCCCGTTTAAAAATTCCCTTGCAGCGTACACCCTGCGGATTTTTTCAATTGTACAGTAAATAAATATGCTGATCCCCATGACCGAGATCATGTTCAGGGCCAGAATCCCCACCTGGAGGAGGACGATCCGGCTGTTGTATTTTTTTGCTTCCATCTCTTCTACCTACTGCCAACCGTCAATTTCGTAATTATCAAGACTGTCCTTTGTGATCAGGGTACTGGGCAGGCTTATGTATTTATCCACCGGCTCTCCTGCCAGATACCGGTATGCTGTTTCTGCCGCAACCCTGCCAATGGACTTAGGACTTTGGGCGCTGGTCCCGGTTACATAGCCCATATCCAGGATTGCTTTAAAATCAGGTGAACCGTCGATCCCATAGATCAGGATCCCTTCCTCTCTTTTGGCCTGCTGCAAAGCCGCCAGGGCCCCCAGGGCCGTAGGATCATTGCCGCCAAGGATCACATCAAAATCAATGTTTTTTCTTAAAATCTCCTCCATTACCTTGGAAGACACTTCAATTTCCCCGCCGGCCGCATGGCGGTACACCACCCGGTAATTCTCGTTGCCTGCAATGGCGTCGGTAAACCCCTGGGAACGGTAGGTGATGGACATCTGTATGGGGTTGTCCAGAATTATGATGTTGGCGGATTTCTTCCGCTTCATCATATCCAGGGCACAAAGCTGACCTGCCTGATAATTATCCGTCTCTATGATGGATATGACAGAATCCCTGTCCTTTACCACGGTATCCACATTGATGACGGCAACTCCAGCCTCTTTGCACGCATCAAGGGCAGGGGAAACAGCCTCCCAGTCCACCGGATTTAAAAACAGCATGCAGATTCCTTCATGAATCAATTCCATTATCTGCTCATTCTGTTTCTCCTGGTCCTGCAGCGGATCCCTGGTGAGAAGAATATCCCCATTGGCCTCAACCACCTCTTCGATCCCCTGGTTTAAAACGTCAAAGTAGGGGTTGTTCCTGGTCATATAGGTCGCCCCAAAAAGGAGAGCCTNNTTTATTGTACCGAAGTGCAGCGAACGAATCCTGCTCATTGCTTTCGATAGTATACCACAAAAAGCGTCTCTTTTTTAAGGAAACGCTTTTGTAAGGACATGATATTAATCCTTCTTTTTGTTTCTTAAATAATCGATGAATACGGCCAGAAGAATGACGATGCCTTTCACCACATACTGCCAGAAGGAATTGACATTCATCAGATTCAGCCCGTTGTTTAAAACACCGATGATAAGGCCGCCGATAATGGTTCCTCCGATCTTTCCGGAACCGCCCGCCATGGAAGTACCCCCTACCACAACTGCTGCGATGGCATCCATTTCCGCACCGTCACCTGCTGTGGGCTGCCCGGAGTACATGCGGGAGGCCAATACCACACCGGCAAGGCCGGCCATGATGCCGGAGTATGTATGAACCAGAAGCTTTACCCTGGCGGTGCTGATGCCGGAGAACTTCGCCGCCTGGGCGTTGCCGCCAACCGCGTAGATATGGCGCCCCAGCTTTGTCTTATTCATGATAACCGCCGTTATGATCAGGACAAATACCAGAAGTATGACGGGCGTGGGAACTCCGCCGATGTAACCGGCACCAAGAAACTGCCATGCCTTCGTAACCACCCGCACCGGTGAACCGCCGGTATATACATACGCCAGACCCTTTGCCACGTTCATGGTAGCAAGGGTTACGATAAACGGAGGAATGGTGGTTTTGGAAATGACCACACCGTTCATCATGCCCACCGCCATGCCGATGAGCACGCCAATGATGATTGCTGCAAAAATGGGGAGGTTATAGCGGGCCACACAGCCGGCCGCCACACAGCCGGACAAAGCGATGATAGAGCCTACAGAAAGATCGATGCCTCCCAAAATAATGACCATGGTCATGCCGCATGCCAGGAATAAGTTGGACGAAATCTGCCTTAACACATTGAACATGTTCTTATGTGTCAGAAAGGCACCGCTGGTCTTTGGAAATACGGATAAGAAAATACACAGAATCAGCAATGCCCCGATAATACCGATATTGTCTTTCAAGTATTGCTTAATATTTTTTTGAAGTCTTGTTGTCATTTGATTTTCCCCTCTTTCCTACTTTGCTGCCAGCTTCATGATCTCTTCCTGGGTGACACATTCCTCATGGCTGAAACAGCCTGTGATCCTGCCGTCGCACATGACATAAACCCGGTCGCTCATGTTTAAGATCTCAGGCAGCTCGGAGGAAATCATGATGATGGACACGCCATCCTTTACCAGCTCGTTCATGATCCCGTAGATTTCTGATTTTGCCCCTACGTCCACGCCTCTGGTAGGCTCATCAAGAATCAGGATCTTAGGAGAGGTTGCAAGCCATCTGCCGATCATGACCTTCTGCTGGTTTCCGCCGGATAAGTTTCCAATTAACTGCTCCTGGGACGGTGTCCTGGTGTCCATCATATCAATATATTCCTGAGTGATCTTCTCTTCCTTATTTGAATCCACCCAGATTCCCTTTATAAAGGATTTAAGCACTTCAATGGTAGAGTTAAAGCGGACGGTCTGCACTTTGTAAAGCCCCTCCTGCTTCCTGTCCTCCGGCACCAGGGCAATACCGAATTTCATGGCATCAACAGGGGATTTGATCTTCACTTCCCTATCCTCCACGTAAATCTCTCCCGTAGAACCAGGAGTAAGGCCGAAGATGCATTTCATGGTTTCACTGCGCCCTGCTCCCACAAGTCCTGCAAATCCTATGATTTCCCCTTTACGCAGCTCAAAGCTGGCTCCCTTTACCATTTTTCCGTCTGCAATATTTTCACATTTTAATACCACTTCGCCCGGCTCCAGATAATCACGGGTATAGTATTTTGTCAGCTCCCGGCCAACCATCATGGCGATCAGCTTATCTCTCGTGGTGTCCTTAACGACTTCCGTTCCTACAAATGCACCATCCCGCAATACGGTCACCCTGTCACAGATCTGCTCCAGTTCATCCATTTTGTGGGAAATGTAAACAATGCCTACGCCTTTCTTTGTCAGCGCCCGCATGGTCTGGAACAAAAATTCCACTTCCTTATCCGAAATGGAGGAGGTCGGCTCATCCATAACCAGGATCCTGGAATTATAGGAAATCGCCTTTACGATCTCCACCATCTGCTGCTGGGCGATGGTTAAATCTTTAACGAGTGCTTGGGCATCAATGTTCATATGATAGGCATCAAGTAATTTTTGGGCATTCTTTTCCATGGCCTCATGATTGATCCAGCCGCCCTTTCCTGGCTCCCGTCCCAGAAAGATATTTTCCGCTACGGTCATATGAGGAACCAGAACCAGCTCCTGATGGATGATGGAGATACCGTTTGCATGGGACGTATTTACTCCGTCAATGATCACCTTCTGGCCATCAATGAAAATATCTCCCTCTTCCGCTATATAAATGCCGCCCAAAACCTTTATTAGCGTTGACTTGCCGGCTCCGTTCTCCCCAAGAAGCGCATGGACCTCACCGGTACGGAGTTCTAAATCTACTCCCAAAAGCGCCTTTACTCCTGGGAAGGATTTATGGATATTTTTCATCTGAAGCAGAATCTTTTCGCTCATAAACTCACCTGCCTGTTCTCACTTTTGCTTTGCCTTCTGGGATTTACCGTTAAAAAGCGCCCGGAGGGCGTCCCAAACCCAATGTTTCTCCTGTTTTGAGACGCCCTCCCACAGCACTTTCAAAGTTTCTGTTACTGCCAGCCGTCAGTTCCGTAGTCCTTTACATTATCAGATGTGATCAGGAAGGTTTCTACCGGATAACGGTCATCTACTTTATCGCCATTTAAATAAGAATACATAATATTTACTGCAGACTGTGCGATCTTAACCGGTGACTGTGCGCCGCTTCCTTCAATGAGGGAATCGCCGGTAGCCATTTCTGCCTTGATGTCAGGAGAACCGTCAACACCGTAAATCTTGCAGTCCTTAATGCCTGCCGCATTGGCTGCTGCCAGGGCTCCAAGTGCTGTCGGATCGTTGCCGCCGAAAATAGCAACTACATCACCGTGTGCCTGAAGAAGGTCTTCTGCAATGCCCATGGCAACCTGTAAATTGCCCTTTGCATCCTGCTGGGCCACGATGTTAAAGTTATGTCCTTTGATCGCATCTAAGAATCCGTTGGTTCTGTCGGTTACTGAATTCATGGTNNGGAATCCAGCACGATGATATCTCCGCCGTCCGGGCATTTCTTAACTAAATCCTCGCCGCATACATAACCGGCGTTATAGTTATCGGATCCTGTATAGGAAATTAAATAGGATAAGTCAGCCACTTCCGTATCAAAGCCTACGATGGGAACATTTGCCGCCTTTAACTGGTCCAGGGCCGGAAGAATGCCTTCTGCCTCGGCCGGGTTCATAAACATGGCATCAATACTCTGGGAAATCAAATCTTCCACCTGGGTGATCTGAAGGGTTACATCATTGGCCGGGTCCACGGAAATAAGCTCATCGCCCTGGGCCTCAACCATTTCCCTCATGGTCTTCTCAATGGTAACGAAGAATGGGTTTGTGCCATCCATACAGGTATATCCGAATTTGTAGTGTTTGCTTGGGTCTTTTTTCTTCACATTTGCATCAGCCATATTGACACCGGCGTCGGATTTCACCGCTGCCTTGGTCTCTGCGGCGGCGGCGGCTGTTGTCTCTGCTGCCGTAGTGGCGGCTGCCGTTGTTTCAGGCGCTTTCGTCTCTGGCTCCCNNAAATCAACATTGCAGTTAATTTTTTTGTGCTTTTTTTCATGTTACATCCTCCTTGTACACATTTTGTTTGTTGTAATTGCTACATTTTTATCATATCACGAGTTTATTTTTAAAACATGTGCACAATGTAATGAGTTTTATGTGACAAATGTAACATCTTTATTTTCCCAGTCTCATTTTGCTGCCGGATATTCATTGCAAAGAAGGCGGTAGGGAGGCTCATCCTCTTCTATTTCCGGGAATCGCCCGGCAGGCAGATAAAACCGGTTATCCCCATTGTCATCATTGCACATGGATACCTCTCCCAAAAGAACAGGACCGCTTCCCGGCTCCAGCTCAAAATCGTGATACAGTCCGGGATAGATGGTAATGCTTTCCCCCGGACACAGCTTTACCTGAGTCCCTGCGGCCACCTTGTATTCCCGCCCGTCGCTGTGAACGGTCACATCCCCATCCGCAAATTCCCCATCCGCTGTTGACTCATAGACACGGATGAGCACATTGCCTCCGCCCCGGTTGATAATATCCTCCATTTTATTCCAGTGAAAATGCATGGCCGCGGTTTGGCCTTTCTTTATATAAAGCAGCTTTTCCGCATAAGTTTTTGCATACTTCTCCAAGTTCACATTGCCGTTTCGCAGTGTGATCAGGGAAAATCCCACTTTATCAAAGTCGTTCATTCCAAAGTCCGTAATGTCCCAACCCAGCATGTTGTCGCGGATTTCATCATAGTCATGGCCCTTTTCCTTCCACTCCTCCGGCGTAAAACTGCAAAAGGGGGGAAGGGCAAAGCTGCATGCCTTTGTCATCTCTTCCATATCCCTTAATGCTTTGTTAATCTCTGAACGTTTCATCTGATACCTCCTGAACCCTTTCTTATTTCAAATTGGAAAATATCTTTATGGTATGAAGCACATCCTTTTTCATGGCTNNCCTTTTCCTTTACATGCATCCCGCCTGCCTTGGCTAAGTATGTATAGTAATTGATCTTGCGGACACCGTTTTCGATACACTTCTTGAAGTCCTGGTCACTGACGCCGGAGCCTCCATGCATAACAATAGGAAGTCCGATCCGGGTCCGTATCTGGCTGATCCGGTCAAAATCCAGCTTTGGTTCCGTAAGGTAAAGTCCGTGTACCGTGCCAAAAGAGCATGCCAGGGCATCGATACCCGTTGTCATTACAAATCTCTCCGCCTGTTCCGGGTCTGTGTAGCAGCCTTCCGTGGCTTCTCCCTCTTCCCCTTCACCTATGCTGGAGAATTCCTGTCTTCCCATGGCGCCGATCTCCGCCTCCACGGATGCTCCATATGCCTCTGCCATCTGGACTGCGATCCTTGTGTTGGCCGCATTCTCCTCAAAGGACAGGGCAGAACCGTCATACATGACCGAAGTAAATCCCATATCCAGGGCCTTCTTCAGTATGCTTAAATCGTCGCCGTGATCCAGATGCACCGCTACCGGCACCGCAGCATTTTCCGCCATCATGAGCATGATGGGACCTATGACTGACAAGGGGATGATGGCTTCATGTACCGGGGCAAACTGCAGGATTACCGGCTGGTTTAATTCTTCCGAAGCCTCAAGCACTGCCTGGATCCCCTCCAGGGAAGTAATGTTAAATGCCCCTATTGCTATGTTTTTTGCATCCGCCAGCTCTAATATGGCTTTCATCGTGATCAGCATATCTTTTTCCTCCTGTTTTATAATTTTTTTATGGGCGGATGATTTTTTGCTGTTCCCACCCGTTTTGTATCTTTTCCCTCAGGGCTTCAAAGGGCAGAAGTCCGCTGACGGCATCATAAGCCGTCACGCAGGAAGCTCCGGTTGCNNGGCCCTAATCCATCCAGCATGGCCTTTATAAATGCGGCAATGCTCGTATCCCCTGCTCCGGTTGCCGAAAGGATCCGGTCAGGCACAAAGCTGTTCTGGAAAATGGCAATGCCGTCCCATCCTTCCATAAAATGCTCCGGTNNGCCGGCCGCCCCGCATTTCAACAATACGGTTTTTGCTCCCAGACTCAAAGCCCGGTCCGCTAAAACCTCTACATCCTCACTTAGGGAAAGTATGGAAGTGATGTCTTCCCCTCCTGACTTTTCCTGCCATTTGTCATAGAGCTTTCTGTCAAGCATGTACCCCAGTTCTTCAATGCTTGGGACAAAAAAATCCACANNCTCCCAGTCACAGCCAGCCGCCTCAGAATCCGGGTCAACTGCCGTTAAATCCAGGGATGTGGTAAGGGAAAGCTCCTTGACCCGCTTGAAAAGGCAGGCCAGCTCTTTTCCGTTATTCTGGTAAAATCTGCGCATCAGCGTGGGATATCCAAAATGAAAGTGGGACGCCCCGGACACCAGCTCAAAATCCACATCATCGCAGCAAAACGTATCATTGCACCCGGGATCATGGAGAAAAAAACGGTCAAATCCCTTTGGAGCTATCACCACCGTATAAGATGAGGATTCCCCCTCCACTGCCGGGATGCTGCTCTCACATCCGCTTTGTCTGATCTTTTCTTTTAATATCAGGCCAAAATCATCATTTCCAACCTTTGCCATCAAAAGTACGTCGGCTCCCAGTGCATAAAGACCCAGGCCCGTATTGGAAACAGCCCCTCCTGTGGATACCTGCGCCTTTCCCACACGCAGCAGCTTTCCCGGACGTAAAAGCGCAGAAAACTTCTGGTCACCGCTGTTTTTAAAAACCGGCGTAATGTCCAGGGAAATATGTCCGGCCACCACAATTTTTTTCTTCCCTTCCTGATAATTCATGTTTAACCCCCTCTCTCTGTAATCATCATAACAACTCCAGAGAAAAAGTCAATATTTTTTATGCATTTATTACTAATGTAATGAGCTATATGACAATTGTCATGTGTATATTGCACAATATTTTTAAAAATAACATCTCTTTTATTCTATGCCGAAATTTCTGATGTTGAATATATTAAAATCTGCATGCAATACTTTTTATTTTCTATCAAAACAAATTAAAACCCCATATTTAACACTCTTTTTCTTTAGATTGACAAACAATAATTATGTATTATATAATGAACATTGTCGATATTTGTCAAAAAAAGGATGGCAGGGTTTTGGTAAAACTGCTGATTTGGGATGTTCACAAAATATGGGTTCATATTGTATACCGAAAACGGGGCTTCAGACGTCGTATGTATATGTGTTTTGAGGAACATGACAGTCCAAATGGAAAAATCATACATAAGTTGCAGACGAAAAACTAGGAGGTATCAATATGAAGAAATTCAATGACTACAGCATCACCAGGAAATTACTTACAGCCTTTCTCAGCATGGTATTTATTATGCTTGTGATCGGCATCACAGGGATTTTGGGCATGTCTCAAATCAACAAGATGGACACCTATTTGTACAAAGAGCAGACGGTTCCCATGAAGGACTTAATCATTGCCACCAAAAACCTGTATCAGCTTCGTGCAGATGCCAACGCAATGGCCAGCCATGCCGGTGATACCATGGAACTGCAATCTCTGGAAAAAAACTATGTGGAAGCAAAGAACAACTTTCTTAGCAGTTCCGCCGAGTACCGGACAAGTATCAAGAATACAGAAGCCCTCACTTTAATAGATGAAGCAACCCAATTATTTACGGATTCCTTTGATCCCTCCATCCAAAAATGCTTAAACGTAGCTAAACAGGGGTCTAAAGACACGGCATTGCACGCTTTTGATAATGAGAAGGACAACATCCAAAAGATGTTTGATAACTTTGACAAGCTGGTGGATGTCCGGATGAGGGTGGCTAACGAGACCAGTAAAACCAACGATTCTACCGCAATCATCCTGACCGTTGTTCTATGCGTCATCCTTTTAGCCGGAACAGCCATTGCCATATACCTGGGCTTAAGAATTTCCCGCATGATCAGCCTGCCTATCGGGCAGATTGTAAAGGCTGCCGACAAAATCGCTCTTGGACATGTGGATGTTGACTTAAAGGATGTTAACTCCAAAGATGAGACCGGTCAGCTTGCCTCTTCTTTTACCGCCATGCTTGCTGGCATCCGGGATCAGGTGCTCATCGCTGAAAAAATCAGCAACGGGGATTTTACACAGGAAGTTCCCCTTCGTTCTGAGGAAGATGTTCTTGGACTTGCACTTCGCAAAATTGAAAAGGATCTCAACCGGACCCTGCTTCTTATAAGCACAGCCGCCGATCAGGTCAACAGCGGCGCAGGGCAGGTGGCCTCCGCAGCACAGGCTCTGGCTTCCGGTTCAACGGAACAGGCCGCAACCGTGGAAGAACTTAACGCCGCCATTACAACAGTATCAAGACAGGCGAGCCAAAATGCAGACAATGTCCGTGTTGCATATAAGTACGTAGAGCAAAACGGAGCCGGAGTCAATGAAAGCAATACACGCATGCAAAGCCTGAACGATTCTATGAGTAAGATTAACGCAGCTTCCGAAGAAATTTCCAACATCACGAAAGTGATTGAGGACATTGCCTTCCAGACAAATATTCTTGCCTTAAATGCCGCAATTGAAGCCGCACGTGCCGGCAGCGCCGGAAAAGGATTTGCAGTAGTGGCAGATGAAGTGCGCAACCTTGCAATCAAATCTGCGGAAGCGGCAAAAGAGACGGCAAACCTTATCGTCCATTCCGTAGAAGCCGTTACAGAAGGCAGACAAATGTCAGTTGATACTGCAAGAATCCTTAAGGAAGTTGAGGAAAAGTCAAGGTTTGTGGAGCAGGCGATCCAGGAAATCGAATCAGCTTCTTCCGAGCAGGTCATGGCAATCGAACAGATCAACCAGGGTCTGTCACAGGTATCTGCAGTAATACAGACAAACGCAGCAACCGCAGAAGAAAGCTCCGCTTCCAGCGAAGAGCTGGCTGCCCAGTCCCAGACACTGCAGCAGGAAGTCGGAAGATTTAAGTTAAACGGAGAGCAAGTGGATTTTCATAAAGAATATGTCCCTTCCTTTGAGAGCGCAGAACCTGAATTTTATGCTAAAACGGCAACAGCCTATGATTATTCCGGCAAGTATTGATTGAGTAAGTAATATAATATATAAAAAAATGAGCCTTGATTGGTCTAAAAACCATTTCAAAGCTCATTTTTTATGCCGTAAACCTGTTTTATTGTGTAAGCTGACTATACAAACATACTTCGGCAGACTTTCACATCCCTTCCTCATAAGCCGTATCAAACCATTCCAGGCACAGCTCATGCCAGGCCTCCCATGCCTTTTGCAGCTCTTCCTTTAGCTCCTCATAACGGATGAACTCTTCCCACTCGCCTTCCTTCCAGAAGCCTTCCGATTCCAGCCACCTTTCCTTCCTCTCAGCCATTACAGCAGTCAATTCCATCACCCTGTCCCTTGCCGGCAAAAGCCGTTCCAGGACCAGCCCAAGCTTCCAGTCCAAATAGGCTTCTTCCACCGGTATCTCTCTCAGCCTGTGCTTTTCTGCCTTAGGGACTCCCCGTATTCCGGCGATCAGAGCCTGATCCTCTGCTCTTATCTGTGCTGCAAGGCCTTCTCCATTCTCTGCCCTTCTGCTCCGTTCCAGATAATGCTCATAACCGAATGGATAGTAAAAAGCGGACTGGTTCTCAAAGATGAGGACCGATTCAGCAACCCGGCTTAAAAAATAGCGGTCATGGGATACAAACAGAATGGTGCCCGTATAAGCCCGGAATGCGGATTCCAGGGTTTCCTTTGCTCTGATATCCATGTGGTTGGTNNGGACAAGCCTTGCTTTTTCTCCTCCTGACAGGAGGCCCACTCGTTTTCCAGCCTCTTTCCCTCCAAACAAGTATGACCCCAATATGCTTCGTACTTCTTTTTCTGTCAGGGAAGGGAACAAATCATGGAAATGCCGGGCAACGGATTTATCGGAATCAATTTCCGAAGAATGCTGGTCAAAATAGCCGATGGTAATCTGGTTTCCCAGGGAATGATCTCCGGAAACCGGAGGAATAAGACCTGCCACTGTTTTCAAAAAGGTGCTTTTTCCGGCCCCGTTTGGGCCAAGGATCCCTATCTTCTGCCCCCTGCGGATCCTCATAGTCAGCTCCATAAGAGGATGGTCATAACCGATTTTCAAGTGTTCTGCTTCAAAAACCCATTTACTGCCTAAGAAAGCCGGTTCCAAAGGCCCTGTGAACATATGGATATCATCTTCCACCGGCTTTACCGCCTGGCCCATCCTTTCTATTGTCTTTCTTTTTGCCCTGGCAAACGCAGCCTTGCGGGGCTTATTCTTAAACCGTTCCACCAGATCATTTAAGCGTTTGATCTCTTCCTGCTGCCGTTCATAAGCCTTTGTCTGTATCTTGACCGCCTTCCTCTTTTCCTCCCGGTAATGGGTATAGTTTCCCGGGTACCGGGTAAGCCTTTTTCCGGACAGTTCATATATCACAGATGCCGTCTGGTCAAGGAAAAAGCGGTCATGGGATACCATTACCACTGATTTTTCATATTGCTCCATATACTGCTCCAACCATTCCGTTGCCTGAATATCCAGATGATTGGTAGGCTCGTCTAAGAGCAGGATATCCGGTTTTAAAAGCAAATGGCGGATAAGGGCAATCTTGGTCTGCTCTCCGCCGGAAAACTGGGAAATCCTTTTCTTCTTATCTTCCTTTGTAAATCCAAACCCGGTAAACAACGTATCATATTCCCGTTCATACTCAAACCGCTCCACAGCAAAAGAATCCCCATACGGACAAGAGGACAGCAGTTCTTCTTCTACTGTCCTGCCTTTATCCTCAAACGTCTGCTGTTTTAAGTATCCTACGGTCAGTTTTCTGGAACTGGTGATTCCAGGGCCTTCCCGCTTGTCATCCCGGTCCATATCCAATTCTCCGGCTATCAGCCTTAAAAGCGTGGTTTTTCCGGCTCCATTGTTTCCTACCACAGCGATCTTTTCCTTGCCGTGTATTTCAAAATCAATGTGTGACAGGATCAGGCTGCCTCCGGCAGTAACAGTCCCATCCTTTATCTGATACAGCATTTTTAAATTCCTCTGTTCTTACATTTTTTTCTGTTTAACTTTCATA
>DJBG01000194.1 GCA_002429965.1 Hungatella sp. UBA5982 | reverse complement strand
GGCCAGTCGGGCCAGTTGCTCCGGTAAGTCCTATGGGGCCGGTCGGGCCAGTCGGGCCAGTTGCTCCAGCAAGACCACTAGGTCCGGTCGGGCCGGTCGGACCAGTCGGGCCCTGAGATCCTTCGGCGCCAGTTGCACCAGTTGGTCCAGTAGGTCCTTGTAGTCCCATCGGTCCTTGAGCGCCAGTTGCTCCGGTTGGTCCAGTAGGTCCGGTAGGCCCTGGTACACCTTGTGGTCCTGTTGGTCCCACGCAGCATCTACAGCCTTGCGATTTATCAAAACAGCAATTTTCATTATGACTCCTACAATTACAAAAATTACTCATTAAAATATCCTCCTATAATGGTGCAAATTATACTTTTATACTTATAAACCATCTGTATAAATTTAAAGTATAAATTTAAGGTATAAATATAAAGAGCTTTTCCTCTCTTTATATATTAATATATGCATTCCCTCTCTCTTCGATAAGACAGATCCCTTTCATGAACGGATCTCAGTTCCACTCATTCGTTTCCTTCTCTCTACGATAAGGCCGATCCCACTCATGAACGGAACTCAGTTCTGCTCACACGCTTCCCTCCCTTCGATAAGGCCCATCCATTCATGAACGTTACCTAGATAAATGATAATTCTCTATGACTTCATATTTTTTTACACTTATTATATGAGCCAGATTCGCTCCCCAAGTGTTACCAGCACTTGTTTGATGGACTGTGTTTTTATCTATCCGAAATGTTAGGTATAAAAAAGAGACCTAACATTTTTTTAGGTCTCTTTCACTCTTTTCTATATTTTCCATCCGTAAGCAATGTATTTACGCCTGTATGCACGACCGAATTTATCGCTTTTGCACAGGCGAACGACCAGTTTGAAGCATTAAATGCAAAACTGATAGGTTTAAGCATAGACAGTAACCCTTCCCATCTGGCATGGGTAAATCAGATCCGTTTATTAACCGGCGTTCAAATTCCGTTTCCAGTCATCGCCGACCGTATGGCTGAAGTTGCAAACCTTTATGGAATGATTGCCCCGGATGTTAATAAGCAGGAAACCGTTCGAAATGTTTTTTTCATTGACCCGAATCAGATCATACGCGCAATCCTGGTTTATCCTCTAACAAACGGCAGAAACATTTCTGAAATACTGCGTCTGTTAACTGCTCTTCAGACAACAGACAAATGCGGTGTAGTAACTCCTGCAAACTGGATGCCTGGCAATTCTGTAATGGTACCTCCGCCTGGTACTTATAGTCAATCGTTGGAGCGGCTCAATGAAACCGGAACATCGGAACTAAATTGTATTGTTTGGTTCTGGTGCTATAAAAATGAGCCTTGTTAATTATGCTGTAAAATAGTTCAAATACCCCCTGCAGCCAGGAAACGGCTGAAGGGGGTATTTTATGAATTGTTTTTATGAAATTCCTGATTCTATTTTTTCTCTTTTTATTCCATGCTTTTCAGCGAATCCGGTCAGAATCATGGTCAATGCACCGTCACCGGTTACATTGC
Organism: Hungatella sp. UBA5982; assembly: GCA_002429965.1. Classification (GTDB taxonomy): domain Bacteria; phylum Bacillota; class Clostridia; order Lachnospirales; family Lachnospiraceae; genus Lacrimispora. The sequence continues at coordinate 16,136 of DJBG01000194.1, read as the reverse complement.
AAGCTGTGCCGAAGCTGTCCTGCAATGCGAAAATGGTCAGCATAAGGGCTGTTCCTGTTTCACTGAAGCCTAAAACTCCTGTTATAAGACCAAGAGATGCCATTACTGTTCCTCCTGGAACGCCCGGGGCACCAATGGCAAATACACCTAATAAAACGCAGAACAATACCATGGTTCCGTAGGATGGAAAGGCTCCGTATAGTATTTTTGAGACAGTCATTACAAAGAATACCTCTGTTAAAACGGAGCCGCACAGATGAATGTTGGCAAACAGCGGAATGCCGAAATCCACCATATCATCACGTAAAGTAGGCTGAGACTTTTTTGCACAGCGGAGCGCCACGGCCAGGGTAGCGGCCGATGACATAGTACCTACGGCGGTTATATAAGCAGGTCCGTAATTTCTGATGACATCCATAGGATTCTTCCCGGAATAAATACCGCCGATTGCATAAAGCAGTGCCAGCCAGATAAAATGGCCTATCATGACGATAAGGACAACCTGAAAGAATACTGGAAGCTGCTTGGTAATGGTTCCCTCGTAGGAGAGGGCACAAAAGGTAAATGCGATGAATACAGGCAGCATAGGGATAACAATTTTTGTTACAATGGAAAGCACGATTTCCTGAAATTCTTCCAATGCTTCGGTAATCACCTTTGCCTTTGTCCAGGTTGCGGCCAGACCCAGGAGCAGGGAAAATACCAATGCGCTCATTACCGGCATGATCTGCGGAATATCCAGCTGGAACACGATTCCAGGAAGTTCCTTGAGTCCGTCTACATCGGTGTCNNCTTGAGTCCGTCTACATCGGTAGCGATGGACAGATGGGGAATCATGATATAGCCGGCCGTCATTGCGAAAAATGCCGCCCCAATGGAAGATATATATGCAACGGTAACTGCTACGCCCAGCATTTTGGAAGCATTATTACCCAGCCTTGTGATCGAAGGAGCGATAAAGCCAATGATAATGAGAGGAACACAGAATGTAATAACCTGATTTAATATGTATTTCACTGTCACGACAAAATTCATGACATGTTCGCCTGCTACCTGTCCAATCAGAATCCCCAGAACTACCCCCAGAAGTAATTTAAAAGGTAAACTACTTATTATTTTTTTCATACCTATTCTCCTATCATGATTTTAATAATTTCCTCGTTGGTTTCCTTCATACCCTCTTTCCCCAATCTACCAACATTTTTAAGTGTGGCCTCCACACCTTTGGTAACGATGCCGTCACCATAAAGAAGCTGCTGCCCCTGCATGTACATGCTGTAACCGAAAATACCGGCATCAATGGAAGAAGCGATCTTTGCTGCACAGGAGGCCTTTGCCCCATCGCATACAATACCTGATATAATTGCAAGTGCATTAACCATCGTATGTATGACTTCCTTATAGCCCCCTCCGCATAAATAAGCAATACCTAAAGCCCTTCCTCGGCAATGGCCCAAAATGTTTCCGTCTTTCTCAATGAGAACGATATTGGTATGGAAATTGGCAATGCGAACTTTACTGTAAGAAGAGTCTTTATACAGAGTGACTATAATGTCAAAGGTAAGTCCGCTTTTAATGTGTTCTATCCTGACCTCCGTTCCTTCCATAAATTCTTTCATCTGCATGATCTGTTCCTGCGTTACTGCCCCAATGACCTCCAGCTCTTTCTCTGGCTTCCCTGCCACGCTACCGGCTGTCACTGCAGCAGGAATTCCCTTTAAATGGCCTGTGTTAGGAACAATCACAGATTTCACATTTTTTATGATGCTTCCACTTACCCCTACTACCACTCTGTCTGGCATTTCCCCCAGCGTTCTCCTTGTTACGGCAGCAGCATAGGCCAAAGCGTTTTCTAAGTAACTTTAATGTACCATAAAAACATATGTATGTATAATTTAATTATTTTATGATAATGTTTAAAATTTATAAATCAACAGAAGAAAGGGTAAGTTATAAGAGGGCTATCTGGAGTCTTTCTACTTAACATTAAAAAGAGAGCTTATTCAAGATGCAAATTTCTCTGCTCTTAAATAAGCTCATATGGAATTTTTAATTCTCTAACCCCTTAAAAGATTATGCCGTGGCCTTTTCCTCTTCTGAGGCTTTGGAAGTATCTTTGCCTTTGCCAAGAATACAGGTATAAACGAATACTCCAAAGCATACCGCTGCAAACAGGATGCCTGCCGGATAAGCAATGCCGGTGGAAAGCTGGAACCCTTCTTTCGCGATCAGAATGTAAGTGAAGGATACTGCGGACATAAAAGTTGCCGGAAGTACTGTGATCCAGTAAAAACGTTTCCTCTGGTATAAATATACGCTTGCGGACCAGAGCGCAATCATAGCCAGGGTCTGGTTGCTCCAGGAGAAGTACCTCCATACAATCTGTACATCAAACTGAGTCAGAACGGAGCCGACTGCCAGAAGAGGAATGGTAAGAATCAGCCGGTTTTTTACAGGCTTCTGGTCCATCTGGAACCAGTCGGCCAGCGTCAGCCTGGCACTTCTATAAGCGGTATCTGCTGAAGAAATGGGACAGGCAATGACTCCGATCATGGCGATGACCGCACCCACAGGCCCCAAAAGTTTGAAGCAGATTTCATAGACCACGCTGGATTGTCCGTTTCCCAGTGCAGTTAAAAGACCACCGGTACCGTCGTAAAATGCAACACCTGCAGCCGCCCAGATCAGGGCGATCACACCTTCTGCCACCATTGCACCGTAAAATACCTTACGGCCATCCTTTTCATTGGTAAGGCAGCGTGCCATAAGCGGAGACTGGGTTGCATGAAAGCCGGAAATAGCACCGCATGCAACAGATATGAACATGGTCGGCCAGATGGGAGTTTCTGACGGATGAAGGTTTGACAAGGTGATTTCAGGAATATGGTAACCTTTAAAAAGAATGGCACCTCCTACCCCCAGCGCCATAACAATCAGACAAATGCCGAAAAACGGGTAGATCTTGCCGATGACCTTGTCGATAGGGACAAATGTCGCAATAAAATAGTAAATCAATACTACAGCAAGCCAAAACCGAGAATCAAGTATATCCGGTGTCAGCATGGCTAAAAGATTTGCGGGACCGGTTGAAAAGGCAACCCCAACCAGAACCAGAAGGATCACGGAGAACACCCGCATGACCTGCTTCATGGTATTTCCCAAGTATGTACCCGTAAGCTCAGAAACACTGGCTCCTTTATGGCGCATGGACATCATGCCCACCATATAATCATGGATGCCTCCTCAAAAAAGGGTGCCAAGGGTGATCCACAGGAATACGCTGGGCCCCCAGCAGGCTCCGGCCAGAGCACCGAAAATTGGCCCAAGACCTGCAATGTTTAAAAGCTGGATCAGGAAAATCCTGGGTGTTCCCATTGGTACATAATCACTCCCGTCTGTCATGGTCAGAGCAGGGGGTTTTCTGTCATCCGGGCCGAAAACCTTTTCGGCCACCTTGCTGTAGGTTAAGAATCCGATGATCAGCAGTGCCAGACACGCAAAGAAACTTATCATATTCATACCTCCTGTAAAATATTATGAAAACCATTCCTATTACCGATTATACAATAATATGTACAAAAATAAATGATATTTGCATGAACGTAAGTGCTAAATGCACAAAAAGCAGAATGGCTGTCATAAACCGGATGGAAGTATTTTATATTCCGATAAGCTGTCTTAAATGTTTGACCTTTTCCCTGCCGACAGGAAGGATATTTTGTTCAAAACCCTGCATCTTAACCGCCATACTGTTGCCGGCCCAGGGAAACATTTCTGCGATGTAGTTTAAATTTACCAGATAGCTCTTATGGATACGGCAGAAGCTGTAGGGCACCAGACGTTTTTCGTATTCTCCCAGCAGCTGGTTTTCCGTGTAATCCTTTGAGACGGTATGTATGATACAGCTTCTTAGGCAGGTTTCAATATAAACGATCTGGCTGATGTCCAGCAGTGTGATAGTACGGTTCACGCAGATTGGCATCCGGTTGGCTGGAAAAGGCGGGAATCTGTCTTCCAACTGGATTTTTTCTTTTTGCAACCTGGCCAGATCCCGGCTGCATTTTTCAAGGACCAGCCGTACTCTTTCCGGATCAAAGGGTTTAAGGATATAATTACTTACCCCCAGTTCAAATGCCTTCACCGCATATTGGGAGTAGGCCGTAGCAAAAACAATCTGTGCCTCCGGCAGCATGCACTTTACTGCCGATGCCAGTGTAGTTCCTTCCATGTCATTTAAGTTAATGTCCAAAAACAGAAGATCAAAGGACTGGTCCTCAAGAAGTTCCAGAGCTGCTGCTCCGCTGCCGGCCTCTTTTATCAGACTGTCCGGCAAAATAGATAAAATCTGATGAATCAGCTCTTTTCGGGCAGGACGCTCGTCATCGATCACTGCAATTTTCATGATGATTCCTCCTTTCCATTGTTCTTATGACTTATGGTTGCAGCAAGCTCTTCCACATACCTGGATTCTGAAACCGCCGCTGGGATTAGAAAATAGACCTTGGAGCCATTCTCCGAGCTATGTATGTGAAGTCCGTTCTCCTGCCCGTAGATGCTCATTAACCGCTTATGGACGTTCTCCAGGCCCACCCCCCCATAGCTCTGTCCTGCATACAGCCTTGTAAGAATTTCCTGGGGAAATCCCGTTCCATTGTCGGAAACCGCTATTTCGATCTGGTCGCTGTTTGCATGGGCCTGAATGGACACCAGACGGTTTCCCATTTGATCAGCACCGTAACGAACGGCATTTTCCACCAGCGGCTGAAGAATAAAGGCGGGAACCATACAGTTTAAGTCCTCCTCAATGTTGATTTCCACACATAGTTTTTCTTCAAACCTCGCTTTTTCAAGATCCAGATAGCTTGAGATGTGATAAAGTTCCGTATGCAGATTCAGCATATACTGGTCATTTTCCAGGGTCTGCCGGTAGTAGGTAGAGAGGGAGCGGAGAAGTTCCCTTGCCCTGTCCGGGTTCTCCCGGCTGACGTAAGAAATTGTATTGAGCGCATTGTATAAAAAATGTGGGTTTACCTGGGACTGCAAGGCCTTAAACTCCGCCTTGCGCCGCAACTTTTTCTGGTATTCCAGATAAGAAAGCTCCAGCTGAGTGGAGAAAAGCCTGGCCAGTTCAGAAACAAGACTTAAGTCAGATCGTGAATTATGCCAATGCTTTTTGACCACCATAGTCAGGCTGCCGATAATATGATCCATTTCGATCAAGGGAGCGGCCACAATCATGTGGTTTTTTAATATGGGATAAAAGGGATCGTCTTTTTCTGCATAATCAAAAATAGTGGAATTCCGGTCATGTAAAGATGCAAGAATAGGAGCCAGGATGGAATCTCCTTTTAAGGCGCATAACCCTGCATCGGATTTCATAGCCAGAATCTTACGGTTATCCGTGAGCAATATAGCGGCACAGGACGTGGAGCGGTAAATAATTTCCGTGGCAGCCTCCATATCCTCTGTACTGTATAAGCCCTTACGCAGATGGGGCAGGCTTTGCTCCACAATTCCCAGAGCAAGGCGCATTTTTTCCGCAAACTGGCTGTCTTCCTCCATAAATACCATGTTAAAGGTTCCTAAAAAGATGATCATGCCCAGGGCATTCATGATGATCATTGGAAATGCGATCACCTTCACCAGCTGTATAGCCGCCGGAAAAGGCCTCGATATCAGGAGGATAATTGCCATCTGTCCCGTTTCGACAATCGTGGTAAGCAGAAAGATTCCGGCACTGTCTATTTTTCCCATTTTGAAACGGCGGGAGAAAATACAGCCCGCAAGGCCTTCCATTAGAGTAGATAAGGCACAGGAAACGGCTGTAAATCCGCCAATATCAAAAAAGTAGCGGTGCAGCCCTCCGATCAGAGCCGCCCCCATACCGACCCAGGGCCCCCCTAACAGGCCGGCCGCTAATACGCCGATCACACGGGTGTTAACAATGGCTCCCTGTTCATGCACTCCCGTATAGGTGGAAATAATGCTGACGAGACCGAATATGGCTGCCAGGGCTGCCGTACAGCCGGCAGAATTTTTATCATACAAAAGCATGCTGCGTACGATGGGTATTTTGGTCAGCAAAGTGGCGATGAGCACCAGGAGGCCAATATTTAACAGGAGACTGAAAAACATGGTATCAGGCATGGAAAATCCCTCCTTGATCAAATGTGAGATATAATAAAATTATATCAAATAATAAGTAAAAATGCAGCACAATTGACAAATTTACTCATAATCTTGCATTTAATCTGGAGGGATTGCTTATTGATATGGAAAATTATTTTACTCTTCTTGTAGACTCTCCTTCTACCAGCTCGGCCCTAAAAACCTTTTTCTGATGCTCTGCCTTATTCTTGATCACATCAAATAAGATCTTGATGGTGGCCTTTGCCATCTCTTCCACCGGCTGGCGGATGGTGGTGATGGACGGGTTATAATAGCGGGCAATATCAAGACCGTCATAACCGGCCATACAATAATCTTCCGGTATCCGCATGCCATGCTCAAAGATGGCTTTGCAGGCACCGATGGCAATGCTGTCTGAGATCGCATAAACAGCCGTAAATTCCGGCTTTTCATTCAGAACACGGTTCATCATCCGGTACCCGTTGTCCATGGTATAGCATTCCTCACATTCCTCTGAAAATATGATCAGAGATGGGGAAGGGGTGATGCCGTTATCTGAAAGAGCCTTCTTGTATCCTTCCAGACGGAGGCGGCCGATGCTCTCATCATCAGAAGGAGCGGTCAGGATAAGGATTTTTTCATGACCAAGTTTACATAAGTAATCCGTCATTTTGTAGCTTTCCGCGTAGTCATCTACGGATACGCAGGAAAAATCAGGAGATTCGCCCAAGTACTCTGTCATTCCGATGGTACTTAACACATAAGGAACGGTTAGCTGTTCCAGCTCTTCTCTGCTGTGGGAAAAATATCCTCCAAGAAACACGATTCCCCTTGGCTTCTTTTCCTTGATCAGTTCCAAAGCCACATCTACCTCATCCTCCTGCTCATCGACCCTCTGCAGGATGAATGAGTATTTCTTTTTCTGGATCTCCTCCTCGAAGATACGGATCATCTTGCTGAAAAAGGGATTGCCGATACCCTTGATCAGCACCGCAATAGCCCTGGAATCGGTACGTTTTAAATTCCGCGCGCTGTTATTGGGAATATAGTTGTTTTCCTTAATCACCTGCATGATCATGTTCTTTGTCTCTGGATTGATATCCGGATGGTTATTGATGGCCCGGGATACGGTACTCACACCCACCCCGCACAATCTGGCTATATCCTTTATATTAATGGAGTCCATCAGAAATACTCATCTCCTTTCGTCACGCCCTGCCGTAAAGCCTGGCAATTTTTCTGCATTTTTCCGCAAGCTCTTCTGTTATTTCCCCGGAAACCATACGCCATCTCCAGTTTTTCCCCAGGGTGGAGGGCACATTGATCCTGGCCTCCCCGCAAAGACCCAGATAATCCTGAACCGGTATCACCGCCAGTCTGGCAACACTTGCAAGGGCCAGACGGACAAAATCCCAGTGGATCTCTTCTCTCGGCGTTCTTTCGTTATTCATATAGTCAATGGAAAGCTGGCGGTCCTCCGGGGACAAGTCTTCATACCAGCCCCTGATGGTATTATTGTCATGGGTTCCCGTATATACCACGCAGTTCTGCGTATAGTTATGAGGCAGATAATCGCTTTCCTCTCTGGAGTCAAATGCAAATTCCAGCACTTTCATCCCTGGGAAGCCTGTATTCTTAACCAGTTCTAAAACCGATGGGGTCAAAAAGCCAAGGTCCTCCGCTATGATATCCAGTATCCCGAATTTCTCCCGCATCTTGTTGAAGATATCAATTCCAGGCCCTTTTTCCCAGGCACCATGAACGGCATTCTCACTTCCTGCAGGAATGGAATAATACTCATCAAAGCCGCGGAAATGATCCACCCTCACCACATCGTAAAGGCGGAAGCTGTATTCCATTCGCTTCATCCACCATTCATAGCCCGTTTGTCCATGGTAATCCCAGCGGTAAAGGGGATTTCCCCATAACTGCCCGGTGGCGGAAAATCCGTCCGGCGGACAGCCTGCGACCGCAACAGGCTCACAGTTTTCATCAAACTGGAACAGCTCCGGATGAAACCAGGAATCCGCACTGTCAAATGCCACATATATAGGAATGTCTCCGATGATCCTGATGCCCTGTTCTCCTGCATAGGACTTTAACCGGCTCCACTGCTCCTCAAATTTTATCTGAAGGAAGCCATAAAATCCGATCTCATTTAACAGCTCCTTTTCATACCTGGAAACTGCATCTTCTCTTCTGAGGCGGATATCCTCATCCCAGCAGATCCAGCTTTTTCCTTTAAAATGATCCTTAACTGCCATGTAAAAACAGTAGCCGGCTGTTTCTTCCCCAAGAAGCTTCCCCGGCTCATCTGACGTATGTCCCTGCTCCTTCCACCGTCCATAAGCCTTTCTTAACAGGGGAAAACGGTTATAGTACATTTTCTCATAGTCAATATCTCCCGGATCATCTCCAAAATCCACAGCCTCACATTCTGCTAAAGTAAGCAGTCCCTCAGCAACCAACTCATCTAAGTCAATAAAATACGGATTTCCCGCAAATGCGGAGAATGACTGGTAAGGAGAATCCCCATAACCTGTGGGCCCCAGAGGCAGTATCTGCCAGTACTGCTGACCTGCTTTTTTTAATAGATCAATAAATTCATATGCCTCTTTTGAAAATGCTCCGATCCCGTATTTTGACGGTAGGCTTGCAACCGGGAGCAACATACCACATTCCCGCATAATCAGTCTCCTTTTTCTGTTTATTTCTGCAAGCAATGAACCAGGTGCAGGGATGCTTGCATTCCTGCATCCGGCGAATGCTGCAGGGGCCAAATACTCCGTAATTTGCTGCGGGATATTTGACTTCCTAGCCCTTTACCGCACCTGCAGCTACGCCCTTTATGATATATTTCTGACAACTTAAATAAAATACAATGATAGGAAAAATCGCCAGAACCAGCATTGCCATCATGGCTCCCATATCAATGGAACCATATCCGCCTTTTAAGTTCTGAATAACCATTGGTATTGTACCTTTTTCCTGGGGAAGAATCAAGCTTGGAAGTAAATAATCGTTCCAGATCCACATGGCATTTAAGATGGCAACGGTCACTGCCGTAGGCCTTAACATGGGGAATACCACATGAAAATAAGTCTGAACGGGGGAACAGCCGTCGATCATAGCCGCCTCTTCGATTTCAAGGGGAATGGCCTTAACAAAACCGCAGAATAAAAATACCGCCTGCCCGGCGCCAAAGCCCAGGTAAAGAAGCACAAGGCCGTACATGGAGTTTAAATACAAGTCATTTGCTGTCTTTGACATGGTGAACATGACCATCTGGAACGGCACGATCATGGCAAATACGAAGACGTAGTATAAAATGTTTGTAAATGCGGATTTCACTCTGGTTAGAAACCAGGCCGTCATGGAGGTGAACAGGATGATCACTGCAACAGAGGCTACCGTAATAAACAGGGACCTGCCAAATGCCGGGAAAAGCCCTGTTTTCCGGATGCCTTCCACATAGTTGGTAAGCCCCACATAGGTGCCTGCCTTTGGAAGCTGAAACGGTGCATCGCTTATAAACAGCTTGCTCTTAAAGGAGTTTATGAAAACCAGGACAATGGGGAACAAAAATGTCAGGGAAAGAACTGCCAAAGCGGCCGTTAAAAATGCTCCTGTGGTTTTTCCTACTTCCATCTGCTGAATTTCTGTATTTCTTCCCTTTCTGCTCATCAGTTCTCCACCTCCTTACGCCTTGTTAATGAAAGCTGGGTCAGGGATATGACCGCAACCATAAGAAAGAACACCGTGGCCTTTGCCTGGCCCACCCCTTCCCAGCCAACTCTGCCGTAAAAGGTATTGTAAATATCAAGGGCCAGCATGCTGGTCTGCCTTCCCGGTCCGCCTGCCGTCAGCGCAAGGTTCTGGTCAAACAGCTTAAAGGAATTTGTCAGGGTCAGAAACAGACAGATGGTAAAAGACGGCATGACCATGGGGATCATGATGCGTTTTAATATCTGGAATCCGGTAGCCCCGTCGATCCTGGCGGCCTCAATCAGTTCTCCAGGAACATTTTGAAGTCCGGCAATGTAAATGATCATCATATACCCGATCAGCTGCCAGTTCATTAAGATCACCAGACCCCAAAAGCCGTACTTGGCACTAAAAGAAAGGGTAACGCCAAACCTTGCAAGAATACCGTTTAACAGAAGCTGCCAGATATAACCCAGCACAATGCCTCCGATTAAGTTGGGCATGAAAAATACGGTCCGGAACAGGTTGGTTCCCTTAATACCTCTTGTGAGGACATAGGCCTGAAGAAACCCCAGGGTATTGATGGTCACCACCGACACAAGGGTGAACTTCACGGTAAATACCAGCGCATTGAGAAAATTCCTGTCCATAAATATTTTCTTATAATTTGAAATCCCCACCCATGACGCATCCTTTACCGTAGTGAATTCCGTAAAGGATAAATAAATGCCCATGATAAACGGGTACAGGAATGCAATGGTAAATGCAGCCAGTGTGGGAAGAACAAATATTGGAAAGTACCGTTTCATTGACTTTTGCATAGCAGATCTCCTTTCTTTATTACTGTCCATGCTTTTTGGACAGGGCCCGCTCCGCTTTATCGGGCGTAAAGATATACCCGCAGGGTATTCAATAATCCCCCGGGTGAGCTGAGGGTGGTTGAATTTCTTATATAAAAATGGGTGAGGCATTTCCCCCGCGCTCACCCATTTCTTTTAAAACTATTTTAATTTTATTATTTTGTCATAGCTTTTTCGTTTGCCCAGTCGGCCTTCATTTCATCCACTACTGCCTTCCATTCCTTGCCTCCCTGAGCATATTCAAGAAGGGATGCTCCGAAGTTATCCTTAAAGGTCTGGCTTGGGAAAGAGGTAAAGTTCCAGGACACAGAATATAAGTCTTTGTTGTTCATATACCGGTCGATCTCCTTTGCCAGAGGATCGGTTGGCTTTTCATCTGCCGCAAAGGTATCAAAAGGAGCGATAAAGCCCAGCTTGTTGGTCACATAATCTTTACCTGTATCAGAAGTGAATAGCCACTCCAGGAAGTCAAGAGATGCCTGCTGGTCCTCTTCCTTTGCCTGGCTGTTGATGGAGAAGAAGTTTTCTGTTCCAATACAAAGTCCCTGTTTCTCCTCACCGTTTACTCCGGTATAGATAGGAAGGAATTTCACATCCTCTTCCTTTACAGTGTTTCCGTCAACGCCAGACACCTGTCCCCAGCCCCAGTTACCGTTCTGAACCATGGCAACCTTGCCCAGAGCAAATTCCGCCATGGAATCCTCAACGGTCTTTGCGCCTACCATTTTCGGATCTGTACAGGAGTTGTTAATGTATAAGTCAAAAATATTCTTGTAGTTGTCTGCATACTTAAAGTCAAGAGCATCCTTATCGGATACGTTGTCATCCTTATATTCATAGTAAACCGGAAGGTTTGCCAAATGGGTCTGCCATCTCCAATCCTCGCCAGGAGCAAAGGAAGTGGAAGCAAATACGCCTTCGATTCCAAGATCTGCTTTTCTTGCCTGCATATCTTCTGCAACTGCTTTAAGAGAAGCAAAGCTGTTGATCTCATCCATGGATTTTGCTTTTGCGCCGTCAAGGGCAAAATACTTCTTCATGATGGCATCATTATATATAATTCCATANNCCGTAAACTCCATCTCCATCCTTTACAGCCATATCTTTATCAACCAGATGTCCATAGATTGTGGAATCCTTTAAATCCTTGCAGTATTTTGCCCAGGACTTATAGCCGATAGGTCCGTTGATCTGGAACAGTGTAGGCGGTTCCTTCTTAGCTACTTCTGATTTTAATGTCTGCTCATAAGTGCCTGCTGCCGCTGTCTGAACCTTCATGGGAACGCCGGTTTCCTCTGTATACTTCGACGCAAGCTCCACCCATGTGTCTGCAACCTCCGGCTTAAAATTCAGATAGTAAACCTGGCCTTTGGCTACTGATGTATCACCGGCCTTTGCAGCAGTGGTTTCCGCTGCCTCGGTTTTTTGTTCTGTCCCCGATGTTTCCGCTGCCTTGTTGGAAGAACATCCCACAAGTGTTCCGGCCGCCATTGCTGCAGCCAGGGTAAGTACTGCCAGTTTCTTTAATTTCATAATATCCTCCTTTCGTGCATATGCACCTTCCGGTTGATGGATCGTCCACTCAACCCCCAATTTTTTCCTGCATGCCTCCCATACAGAAACTTGTTGCACCTGCTTGTTCCCAGGCTTTATCTTTCCTGATCATTGGAAACCAGTTTGTTGGTAACGATATCGGTAACGTTTCCAATAACCTTATGGCTATAAGATATCACAATGCACAAAAAAATGCAATAGATTTAGCGAAACTTTCTCTTTTCGTTAATACATTGCATTTTTATTTATTTTTTTATGCACTTTGTACAAGTTATGTCAGCCTATCAGCATTTTCCCATCATTTTTTAATCTTTATGCCTATTTTTTCCATTGTCATATTTTCGTAAATAAAACCTAGGAAATTCGACCTGGAATGTTAAGAGAAAAGAAATACTAATTCCTCATTTTTCCTGTAGAATATAAAATATGAAAAGGAGGAAATATTTATGAGAAAAATGAATAAGCCATTGGCGGCCGCTCTCGTTGCCGCAACCGTACTAAGCATGACCGCATGTGCCCAGACAGGAACCGCTTCCGTTCCCGGGACCAATGTGACTACCATTAGCAATAAGGAAACCAATACCATACAGGTAAGCAGCACAGAGGGATTAAAGGTAGTTCCCGATATGGCCCAGGTTAATTTTGCAGTGCTCACCCAGGCCGGAGATCCCAAAACCTGCCAGGAAAAAAACAGTGGAGATACGAGCAGCGTCATAGCATTTTTAAAGAATTCCGGCATTGACGAAAAATCTATCCAGACCTCCAGCTATGGCCTTGAGCCGATCTATGACTGGAGCAACTCCACCCAACAGATCACCGGATATCAGATGCGCACAAGCATAACCTTATCCGACCTTCCCCTTGACCAGGTGAGTGCGATTCTTTCTTCCAGTGTAGATGCAGGTATTAACTGCATTGACAGCGTAAACTATCTTTCCAGCAAATACGATGAGAATTACAGGGAAGCTCTTAAAAAGGCCGTTGATGCAGCCAAAGTTAAGGCAGAAGCAATTGCAGCCGCCAGCGGAGTTACCCTTGATGGGATCGCTCACATCGAGGAGCTTAATACCTATCCAAATATCAGATACTCTTCCACCGTTGCAAAGGAAGATGCCGCAGCCGGAGCCAAATCCGTAGTTGTGGAACCAGGACAGATCGGCGTAGAAGCCCAGGTGACCGTGACCTTCCGGGTAAAGTAATAAAAGCAGAGGCGTTCCAGTCTAAAGGGACTGCCAAAGATAGATTCATTAATAAATGAAATGCACCAGATGTTAGATAAAAGTATATCTAGCATCTGGTGCATTTCATCATTTATAAAGCTTATTATCTATGCCATCAATAATATCCTAATGCATAAGCAGCAATTGCAGATTCATTCTGGATGGCCCCTTTTTTTGTATCAGGAATGGCGGTCCTCCACCTGCACTTCCAGCCGGCTGCAGGGAATCTCAATTCCGGCCTCTTCTAATCCAATCTTCAACTTTTCTAAAATCTCCCATCTGGCGGGCCAATAATCGTCCAGGGAAGTCCAGCCCCGGCCTCCGATGGTAACGGCATTTTCTGTTAAGTCACTGACAAAAATTTCTATGGGTTCCTCTTTCATGATTCCTTTCTGACTGCGGAAAATGCTTTCTAAAATTTCCTTTGCCTTCTNNACCAGGACATCCAGCCGCCTCTTATCCATGGCGGTCACATTGGTCAGCGGGGAATTAGAAAGGGTGCCGTTGGGAATGACCACCTGCTTATTATCGCCTGTGTTCAAAATAGTGTACACAAGCCCAATGGTACGAACCGTACCTTCTCCATCCTTGGATACGATATAGTCCCCTACCCGGAACGGCTTCATAAGTAGGATCAGCACCCCGCCTGCGAAATTGGCCAGGCTTCCCTGGACTGCCAGACCAATGGCAATACTTGCGGACCCCAGCAAAGCCACGATGGAAGCCGAATTCACCCCGATCTGCCCTGCTATGATAAAAGCCAGGAGGCAGTACATGACGGCGTTTAAAACGGACAGAAGGAATTTCCTTAGGCTGACCTCCATATCCACTCTCTTAAAGGAGCGGTTCAGCATATGGTAGAGGATCTTAATGATCCTGGAGCCAATGAAAAAAATCACCAGAGCGATTAAAAGCTTTATCCCGAATGCAATCAGCCCGGGGGCCCAGCTCTTTAAGGTTTCCAGCACGGCATTAGGCTTTAGCTGGTTTAAGTTTTCCTGTACCTCCTGTTGGAGATCCGCCAGGGACTCTCCCGGAAGCACACCGGAAACCATATGGAATATCATTTAAAAACCTCCTGATCCTTTTAATTTTTATACGAATGAATCTGCCGGATATGCAGGCATATCCGTTTGATTTATAAATCCTGGGTTGAAAGTTTTTTTCTTCCAGCCTTTGCCTTTTCAGTATATGTGGGCTTCTTGGCCTTCTTCCCTGTCAAATTCGGTTTCGTTTTTTCAGGGGTACAGGTAAAGACCATGATACTTAAGGGAGCCACGTTTATTTCTATGGAATCCGGCCTTTCATCCGCCTCCTTTTTCTTAGAGGTTTTTGCCCGTAGATTTACCCGGCCCTGTCCTCCGAAGGCCTTGTCATCTCTGTTTAAAATCTCCTTATATTTACCTTCAAAGGGAACTCCTACCGGGTATTTCCCGTGATGCATTGTATCGAAATTACAGAGGAAAAGAAGGGTCTCTTCCTTTTTCTTTGTCTTTCTTATAAAGCCTACGATGCGGTCCTTGGAAGCCGTACATTCCCCCCACTCAAAGCCGTCCGGATCATAATCCAGCTGATACAGGGCCGNNGGCCTTCACGTAATCCTTTGTCTGCTTATGAAGGGGGAATTCAAGGATCTCCCAGTCAAGACTCTTATTTTCATTCCATTCACTGATCTGTGCAAAATCCTGACCCATGAACAAAAGCTTTTTACCGGGATGTCCCATCATAAAGCCGTAGGCAGCCTTTAAATTCGCCGCCTTTTCTTCCAAGTCCTCCCCCGGCATCTTACCTATCATGGAACCCTTTCCATGAACCACCTCGTCGTGAGAGAATACAAGGATAAAATCTTCACTGTAAGCATAGAGCATGCTGGACGTCATCTCTCCATAATGGTGTTTCCTGAAGTAAGGATCAAATTGCATATATCCGGTGAAATCATTCATCCAGCCCATGTTCCATTTATAGTCAAAGCCCAGACCTTCATTTTTTACATCAGCCGTGATCCGGGGCCATGCCGTGGATTCCTCCGCAATCATAACGGCCCCATCCTTTCGGCCCTTGAATATGGAATTCAGATGCTTTAAGAACTCGACAGCTTCCAGATTTTCATGGCCGCCGTAAATATTGGGAATCCATTCTCCCGGGTTTTTGCCGTAATCCAAGTACAGCATGGAAGCCACCGCATCCATACGGATTCCATCCGCATGGTACTTGTCCGCCCNNCGCCTGGCCTGCCGTAATTATAAATCAAAGTTCCCCAATGGGGATGTGCCCCTTGCCTTGGATCCTTATGCTCATAAACACAGGTTCCGTCAAAGCTGGCAAGCCCAAAGCTGTCTCTGGGGAAATGAGCCGGAACCCAGTCTAAAATCACGCCGATACCCTGTTTGTGCATGTAATCCATGAAATACATAAAATCATCCGGCGTACCGTAGCGGCTGGTGGGCGCATAATACCCGGTCACCTGATATCCCCAGGATGCATCAAGGGGATGCTCCATGATGGGAAGGAGTTCCACATGGGTGTAGCCCATATCTTTAACATATTCCGCCAGTTTTTCTGCAATTTCACGGTAATTATAGAATTCGGAGCCAACAACTGCCTCTCCGCTTTCATCAAGCCCCACTTCCTTCCGGAGCCAGGAGCCTAAGTGCACCTCATAAATGGA
>DJBG01000114.1:378-13358 GCA_002429965.1 Hungatella sp. UBA5982 | reverse complement strand
CTTTTTTTAATACTGGAAGAAATTTACGTTTAATTCTCCTGGTAGGGGGCATACTCTCTTTAGATTTAAGAAAAGGAGATTTGAAAATATGTCAAAGGGAAAGAAAAACGAACCATTTGATCCTCGTAATATGAAGCCGGAGGAAATACTTAAATTTGAAATTGCAACAGAGCTTGGCCTTGGTGATAAGGTAATAGAGAGCGGCTGGCGCAGTCTGAGTGCAAAGGAAAGCGGACGTATCGGAGGCCTGATTACAAAAAGAAAAAGAGAAATGAAAAATGAAGCTCTGTTAAAGGGTGAAGAAGTATAGAAAATACCCTGCGGGTATCCCTTGATGTCCGTAAAGCATGGGCAGAAGAAGAAAACTTAGGAATTTTCTTGCACCGTAAGGGAATATATTTTATAATGGACCTCAAAGAGGAAATATCCTGCGGGTATCCCTTTACGTCCGGTAAAGCGGGACAGGCTCTGCACAGAAAGCATTGGCGGGAAAGAGGAGATACGTTTCGGATATTCCGTGATGCCTGGAAAGAATGGGCAGGAAAGATGCAGGACGATGGAAAAACAGGAATTAAGAAGCGGATTCACAACAGGAACCTGTGCCGCTGTTGCTGCCAAGGCAGCAGCGGTCATGCTGTTAACCGGGTGTGAATTACAACATATGACACTTATGACGCCAAAAGGAAGGTCGGCTGATCTTCCTCTTTTTCATGTTATCCTGAGACAGGAAAAGGCGGTATGTGCAGTTAAAAAGGATGCAGGAGATGACCCTGATGTAACACATCAGGCCATGGTGTTTGCCAGTGTTCAATATTCTGATGAAAAGAAAGAAAGGCAGGCCGCAGGAATCTACCGCAGAGACGGAGAGGAGGGGAAAGACCCTCTTTTTCTCACTGCTGGAGAAGGGATCGGCTGGGTGACAAAACCTGGATTATCCTGTCCTGTGGGCATGCCGGCCATTAATCCAGTTCCCCGTGACATGATCTTTTGCGGAGTGGAGGAAGCCAGAAAGGAAGCGGGCTTTGATGGTTCCTTAACAATTACCATCTGGATGCCGGAAGGAAAAAAACTGGCGGAGAAAACTTTTAATTCCAGGCTGGGAATTGAAGGCGGGCTTTCTATACTGGGAACAACAGGAATCGTTAAACCCATGAGTGAAGAGGCGCTGATTGCCACCATACGTCTGGAATTACATATGAAGGCGGTGTCAGGAAAGAAACAGGTGATTCTTGTTCCGGGAAATTATGGTGAAGCTTTTATACAGGAAACACTTGGCCTTGACTTAAAGGATGGCGTGATCTGCAGCAATTTTATCGGAGAAGCTTTACAATCGGCGGGTGAGGAGGGGTTTCACCAGATCCTGTTTGCAGGGCATATCGGGAAGCTGATTAAGACTGCAGGAGGTGTACCCAATACCCATTCCAAATATGGGGACCGCCGCATGGAAATATTGTGGGACTGCACTGCTCCTTTCTCAGAGGACGGGGACGGATTAAAAGATAAGATTCTGACAGCCAATACCATGGAGGAGGCCGCGGGAATCCTTAAAAGCTTAGGGATTTTAGAGCCTGTTATGGAAGAGGTGGTGGACAGGATCCAGGGATATATGACTCTCTGGTCAGGAGGGAGAAAGGTGGAAGTGGTGACATTTTCCACGATGTACGGTATACTGGGAATGAGCCGGGGAGCAATGGAGCTTATCGGCTTGTTTTCCGGTACAGAGTCCGGACGGAAAGAACAGGAGGAATAAACAATGGCTGGAATCATGTACGGGATCGGTGTAGGGCCGGGAGATCCGGAGCTTATGACATTAAAGGCGGTAAAAAGGATCAGGGAATTAAAGGTCATTGCCATTCCCCATAAAAATAAAGAACAGTGTACGGCATACCAGATAGCCAGACAGGTAGTGCCGGAAATAGAAGAAAAGGAATGCCTTCATCTGCACATGCCCATGACAAAGGATGAAGATGTGCTTAAGGAAAGCCACGATCTGGCAGCCAGGAAGGTAATGGAGCATCTGGACAGGGGAGAGGATGTGGGATTTATCACCCTGGGGGATGTGAGCATTTATTCCACCTTCACCTATCTTATGGAACGGCTTTGGAAGGAAGGCTATGACACCCGTCTGGAAAGCGGAATTCCATCTTTTTGCGCCGTAGCGGCAAGGCTTGGAACCCCTCTTGCATCAGGAGCAGAGGAGCTTCATATTATACCGGCTTCTTACCAGGTAAGGGATGCTTTGAAGCTTCCGGGAGTAAAAGTGCTTATGAAGGCTGGCAGGCAGATGGAAGCAGTGAAAAGAGAACTGAAAAACTGTGGAGCCAGCGCCGTAATGGTGGAAAACTGTGGGATGCCGGATGAACGTATCTATCGTTCCCTGGATGAGATTCCAGAAGATGCCGGCTATTATTCTTTGGTGATTGTGAGGTAAGTATGGTACATATTGTAGGAGCAGGTCCGGGAGCGCCGGACTTAATTACAGTGAGAGGCAAGGAACTGCTTGAGAGGGCGGATGTGATCATTTACGCTGGCTCTTTGGTAAACCCAGCCCTTTTGGAATACAGAAAAGCCCAGTGTCAGGTTTATGACAGTGCTAAAATGACCCTTGAGGAAGTAATTGCGGTTATGGCGGAGGCAGAACGGGAAGGAAAGATGACGGTAAGGCTCCATACCGGCGATCCCTGTATTTATGGCGCAATCAGAGAGCAGATGGATGAACTGGAGGAAAGAGGGATCCCTTATGATGTATGTCCGGGAGTCAGCTCTTTTTGCGGTGCAGCCTCCTCCCTTAAGATGGAATATACCCTTCCTAAAGTGACCCAAAGCGTGATCATTACCCGCATGGCAGGCAGGACACCGGTGCCGGAGCGGGAATCCATCGCTTCCTTTGCGGCACATGGAGCTACTATGGTAATCTTTTTAAGCACCGGTATGCTGGATCAGCTGTCAGAAGAACTGATAAAGGGCGGTTATCTTCCGGATACTCCTGCCGCTATCGTCTATAAGGCCACCTGGGAGGACGAAAAGACCATTAACTGTACGGTGGAAAGCTTAAGTGCAAGTGCAAAACGGGAGAATATAAAGAAGACAGCCCTGATTCTTGTGGGCAATGCGGTAGCCCAGAACGGCTACGAACGTTCCAAGCTTTATGACCCGGTTTTTACTACGGAATACAGGAAGGGAACGGGGGACGATTGATGAAGCTTTCGATCATCTGCTTTACGGAAGCAGGAGCCAGGCTCAGCGTAAAGTTAGTTAAAGAATTAATAAAAGCAGGACAGCCTTGTGAAGCCTATGGTCGGTCAGGGCTTCTTAAGTCCTGCCNNGTTGGGAGGAGCCAATGAACTGGCAGAAAGGCTGGCAGGAATGGCGGGGGGTCAGGCAGTTATTACCACTGCCACGGACATTCATGGAAGATTTGCAGTAGACTTATTTGCCAAGGAGCAGGGACTGGTCATTACAGAATTAAAAAAGGTAAAAATGATTTCCTCCGCCATACTTAAGGGTGAAAATGTAGGATTTCACTGCGATTTTCCGGTTTCAGGAAAGCTTCCTTCCGGACTTATCCCAGGGGAGGCCTGTGGTGTAAATCTTTGGATCACCATAAAGGAAAGCGGGAAAGAAGAACCCCTTAAGGAATCCTTAAAGCTGGTTCCTAGGCTTCTGGTTTTGGGAATCGGATGCAGAAAAGGGGTTCCTGCCAAAACCATAGAAAAGGTTCTTGACCAGTTTTTCAAGGAATGGAACTTATCTCAGGAAGCACTGACTGCGTGTGCCAGCATTGATTTAAAGAAGGAAGAAGAGGGCATCTGCCGGTTCGCTGCTTCTAAAGGAGTCCCGTTTTACACTTATCCGGCGGTCGTGCTTGAAGAAACAGAAGGGGAATTTACTTCCTCCTCCTTTGTCAAGCAGGTCACCGGAGTTGATAATGTATGCGAACGGGCGGCCCTTGCCTGCGTAAAGCAATTAGGCGGCGGTAAACTCCTGGTAAAAAAACAGGCGGCAGACGGGGTGACGGCAGCTGTGGCTGTCCTGGATTGGAAGGTGCAATTAGATCCGTTTAATTCTTTAGGAGGTAACTTATGACAAAGTCAGGAAAACTTTACGTGGTAGGAATTGGGCCAGGTTCCTATGAGGATATGACCATAAGAGCCATTAAGGCCCTGGAAGCGAGTGAGGTCATAGTAGGGTATACTGTATACATAGATTTGATCAAGGAGCATTTTCCGGATAAGGAGATGCTTGCCACGCCGATGCGCAGGGAACAGGAGCGTTGCTTGCTTGCTATTGAAGAAGCAAAAAAGGGAAAAACCGCAGCCATGGTATGCAGCGGAGATTCAGGTGTTTATGGCATGAGCGGGTTGATCCTTGAGATTGCCCGGTCAGAAGAAGACCTTGAGATTGAGATCATACCCGGAGTGACTGCGGCCTTAAGCGGAGGTGCGGTTTTAGGCGCTCCTCTGGGCCATGATTTTGCGGTTATCAGCTTAAGCGATCTGCTAACTCCCATGGAATTAATTGAAGACAGGCTTAGGGCTTCCGCCCAGGCAGACATGGTCATCTGTCTTTATAATCCTTCCAGTAAAAAGAGGGCCGGTTATTTGAAGCGAGCCTGTGAGATCGTAATGGAATACAAAAAACCGGAAACAATCTGCGGCCTTGTAAAAAATATTGGCAGGAAAGAGGAAGAAATGGCGGTCATGACTCTGGAAGTACTAAGAGATACCCAGACAGATATGTTTACCACCGTTTATATAGGAAATTCCATGACAAAATTGATCAACGGCAGGATGGTAACACCACGAGGATATAAAAATGTGTAGAGTTCTAATATTTGGAGGCACCACGGAGGGCCGGATCCTGGCGGAATACTGCCATGAAAAGAAAATAAACGCATGGGTCAGTGTGGCTACCGGATATGGAAGGTCAGTACTTTTGGAAAGTCAGTATCTCCACATTCATGAGAAACCCATGGCTGCCCATGAGATGGAAGGTTTTATCGAACAAAACGGCATCACTCTTGTACTTGATGCCACTCACCCCTATGCCACGCTGGCAAGTGAGAACATACGCTCCGCCTGCAAACGGACAGGAACTTCCTGCAAAAGGATTGTAAGAGAGTCTTCCGAAAATTTAAAGCTGGGAGATCAGGGGGAAGGAAAGGTACTGTGGGTCAGTGACTTAGAAGAAGCGGTCCTTGCCTTAGATAAAATACCTGGAAATATTCTTGTCACAACAGGAAGCAAGGAGCTTTCTGCCTTTACCAAACTTGACTCCTGGGAAGAACGGGTTTTTGCCAGGGTCCTTCCTGGCCTGTCTGTAATCTCTGCCTGTGAGCAGCTGGGGCTTAAGGGGAAACATTTGATTGCCATGCAAGGCCCTTTTACCGCCGAGATGAACCGGGCCATGATAAGACAGTATGACATTAGTTGTCTGGTGACAAAAGAAGCAGGACATGCGGGAGGCTTTCCGGAAAAGATGGAGGCAGCAGCGGAATGCGGGATAACGGCAGTTGTCATCGGGCGTCCTGGCAAGGAAGAAGGAATGACTGTCAGGGAGGCCAAGAAGCTATTATCCGATTATAAAGAGGAGAAGGCCCAGTTTCAGGCAATGCCGGAGCTTCAGATCCGGACTGGGAAGAGAAAGGTATCCCTGATAGGAACCGGCATGGGCGGAGAGGATCAGATGACCGTTAAGGCATGGAAGGAATTGCAGCAATGCGATGTGATCTTCGGTGCAGAGCGGATGCTCTCCGGCATTTCTCCTGCAATTTCCCGAGCCGTTAAAATGCCCTTTTNNGAGGAGTATACCAGGATCGGAATCCTGTATTCCGGTGACACAGGCTTTTACAGCGGGACCAAAAAGATGGCGGAGGCATTGGCCCAGGAACCATATTGCCAAAGATATGACACGGTGGTTCTGCCGGGAATCTCATCGGTTTCTTATTTGTGCTCCCGGCTGAAAACGGACTGGGAGGATGTACGGCTTGTGAGCCTTCATGGCCGGACCTGCGACATGATAAAAGAATTAACCCTTTATCCCAGGGTATTTGTCTTGTTGGACGGAATCAATACGGTGAAAAGTCTGTGCCGGCTTCTTAAGGAACAGGGATTTCACGAAGTCAGGCTGTCCGTAGGAGAACGGCTTTCCTATCCGGATGAACGGATAACCGTTGGAACGCCGGAGGAGCTTAAAGAGCAGGATTTTGATATGCTGTCGGCTGTATTAATAGAGAGATAAGGTATAAAAGAATAACTGGATATGCAGGCATATCCGCATGATTCATTAGGAGGCAATTTATGAGAGATGAACTGTTTATCCGGGGAGATGTGCCCATGACAAAAAGTGAGGTCAGGGCTGTTTCCATATCAAAGCTGGAACTGGAACCGGATTCCGTCCTGTATGATATAGGGGCTGGAACCGGCTCCGTATCCATAGAAGCGTCCAGGTACCTCACAGAAGGGCGGGTTTATGCAATTGAAAAGAAGGCGGAAGCCATAGATCTTATAAAGGCCAATAAGGAAAGATTTGGAGCAGGCGGCCTGGAAATCATTGAAGGAACCGCACCTGAGGCATTAGAAGCTCTTGAAGCCCCTACTCATGTATTCATCGGAGGAACTTCCGGCACCATGGATCACGTACTATCCCTGGTTTTAAAGAAGAATCCAGGGACCAGGATTGTAATCAATGCAATTGCTTTAGAGTCCCTTTCAGAAATCCTTTCCTGGCTGAAAAGGCATTCTGTCACAGCTGAAATCGTGCAGGTTTTAATATCCAAAGGAAGGGAAGCAGGGGACTATCATCTGATGATGGGACAGAATCCGGTTTATGTGGTTTCCTTTGGTGGGGAAGGGAGNNTATGGGGTATTACGACGGGGTGGGAGGAGACACCACCCAGGCCAGCTCCTATGATGTGGCCTGCGCCCTTGATGCGCCGGTGGTCCTGGTTTTAGATTGCAAAGGAGCCAGTCTGTCCCTGGCCGCGGTGGTGAAAGGCTTCCTGGAATATAAGGAAAACAGCCACATAAAGGGCGTGATTTTAAACCGGACATCATCTGTCATGGCAGAACGGCTGAAACCGGCTATGGAAGAGCTGGGAGTGCATGTTTACGGATATTTACCGGAATGTGAGGAAGGGGCTTTGGACAGCCGCCACTTAGGGCTGGTTCTGCCTGGAGAACAAGAAGGTCTGAAAGATCAGCTGAATCAGCTGGCTATGAAGCTGGAAACCACGATAGACATCAATGGACTGATAAAGCTGGCCCAGGATGCAAAGCCTCTGCCGTCTCTTCAAGGTGGATTAAAAAACCAGGTTTCCAAGGCAACGCAAGGAGAAGAAGTGCTGATAGGACTTGCCTTAGATGAGGCTTTCTGCTTTTATTATCAGGAGAACTTAAGGCTTCTTAAGGAGATGGGGGCAAAGCTCATACCCTTTAGCCCGATCCACGATAAAAGGCTGCCTTTAAGGATTTGCGGCCTTTTGCTTGGCGGCGGATATCCGGAGCTTTATTGTCGGGAACTTTCGGAGAATGAATCTATGCTCCGGGAAATAAGGCAGGCATCAGAACGCGGCCTTCCCATACTGGCTGAGTGCGGGGGATTCCTGTATCTCCATGAACAGCTGGAAACAAAGGACCAAATAACATATCCCATGGCCGGTATTATCAAAGGAAAGGCATTCCCTACAGAACGGTTGTTAAGGTTTGGTTATATGGAAGCCTTTCCCAATGCGGATACACTATTTTTGAAAAAGGGTGAGTCCATCCGGGGGCATGAATTCCATTATTGGGACAGCACAAATAACGGATCCTGTATGGAAGCTAAGAAACCAGGCGGGAAAAAAAGCTGGGACTGTGTTCATGGGGAAGGAAATCTCCTGGCTGGCTTTCCCCATTTTTATTATCCTTCCAACCCTGCACTGCCANNGTTTTGTTGAGGCCTGCAAAGGATTAAGGGAAGGGGAAAAATAAGCGATGGAAAAATCTTTGACTAGGAAAGGTTTCAAACAATGAATGATGAATTAAGTACATATCTTTCACAGATCCGGCCTCCCAGCGCTTCCTCCATGGAAATGGCACGTAAACGGTGGTCGCAGGTGGCAAAGCCGCTTAACAGTTTAGGCGTTCTGGAAGATGACATTATAAAGATTGCAGGGATAAGAGAAACGTCAAAGGTGGATATGGAGAAACGGGCCCTGGTCATCCTTTGCGCAGACAATGGGATCGTGGAGGAAGGAGTTACCCAGACCGGCAAGGAAGTGACCGCCCTTGTGGCTGAGAACATGACAAATGGAAACAGCAGTGTCTGCATCATGGCAGACCGGGCAGGAGTGGATGTATTTCCTGTAGATATAGGAGTTGCCAGGGATTTGATTCCCGGCTCCCGTCACCCTCTCCTTTGCAGGAAAATCGCTTACGGAACAAAGAATTTCCGGAATGAGCCTGCCATGACACGGGAAGAGACAATCCGGTCCATAGAAACCGGCATCAAACTGGTGGGGGAACTGGCGGAAAAAGGCTATCAGCTCATCGCAACCGGAGAAATGGGCATCGGAAATACTACCACCAGCAGTGCGGTCGCTTCCATGCTTCTTAAAAAAGCACCGGAAGTGCTGACCGGAAGAGGGGCAGGATTAAATGACGAAGGCTTAAAAAGGAAGCTTGAAGTGATAAATGAGGCTGTGGAACAATATAGCCCGGCATGTCAGGATGTGNNTTTTTAGGCGGTGCTGTTTACCGGATCCCGGTACTGGTGGATGGATTTATTTCCGCTGTTGCTGCCCTTTCGGCTGACCATATTTATCCTGGCTGCCGGAACTTTATGCTGGCTTCCCATGTTTCAGCGGAGCCTGCAGGCAGGCTGCTTCTTGATGCGTTGGGGCTTAAACCCCTTATACAGGCAGGTATGTGCCTGGGAGAGGGGACCGGAGCAGTGGCAGCAATCCCCCTTCTTCTAATGGCGGCAGACGTTTATGGGTCAATGAGTTCCTTTGAAGACATTCAGATCGAGGCCTACAAGCCCATGGGAGGCGTATAATGGTCACTTTGGTGATAGGCGGAAGCGGAAGCGGAAAGTCAGAATATGCGGAAAGTCTGGTCATGAGTCTGGGACAGGGGAGGCGGATTTACATTGCCACCATGAAACCATGGGATGAGGAATGCAGACGCAGAATTGAACGTCACAGGCAGATGAGGGCTAAAAAACAGTTTGAAACCATAGAATGTTACCGCGATTTAAAGGAGCTTATGCTGGATATAGGCGGACAGCCGCCGGTGATTCTATTAGAATGCATGTCAAATCTGGTATCCAATGAGCTTTTTGGCCTGGGAGAAGAGGGAGAAGCCCCATGCTTAGAGGGAGCCTTGGCGGAAGTGGAGATTTTGGAAGGAATCGGGAAGCTAAAGGCGGAAGCCGAACATATTGTCATCGTGACAAATGAGGTTTTCTCCGATGGAGACAGCTACAGCATGGAGACTATGGCTTACCGCAAGGTTCTTGGGGAGATCAACCAGAAAATAGCAGAAATTTCCGATGAGGTGATTGAGGTAGTTGCCGGAATTCCCATTGTGATGAAAAAGAAAAGGAATCTTCAAGAAGCAAGGTAAGAAGTAAGGTAAAAAGAGACGGAAATGAAAGGACCTGGATCGTGTGGCAGAATAATTTTAAAGTTGAATTTTAAATTGTTGGAGGATGCGTATGAACATAAGGCAGGCTGAAATGAAAGATTTAGAAATAGTTAAAAGTATAACGATCCGCACAATTCAAACGATATATCCTCGTTATTATCCTTTGGGAGCGGTCGGCTTTTTTCTGTCTCATCATAACGAGGATCATATAATGGCTGACATTGAATCCCGGAGAGTATATGTGCTTGAGAACGAAGAAGATGTGTTTGGAACTGTAACGATAAAGGATTTTGAAATATGCCGGTTGTTCGTACTGCCTTTTTATCACGGTAAAGGATATGGCAGGCTGTTGATNNTTAATAGCTGGCCAATTTAATAAAATCCAGCTGGATTCCTCTCTTCCGGCAAAAGAGATATACCTTAAGCGTGGTTACAAAGAGATCGCATCACACCATATAATTACTGAAAATGGAGATTATCTTTGCTATGATGTAATGGAGAAAAAGATACTTAAATTATCTCCGAAAGAGGCCATTTGACTGGCATATCAGAATTGGGAAGTCCCTCAACTGGCTATTCTATGGAACAAAATCGTTATGCGATGGCTTACCGAAGCTGCAGCATAGCGGTTTTTTTAACGATAAAGACCGGCGAAAAGGCTGATCCGGCAGGTAAACGGAAAAGAAGCTTGAGAAAATAATGCAGTTTGTTATATAATATGGCGGGATGGAGGTATGAGATGTATAAACTGCNNGAAAAGGACAAGCCCCATGTGGTGCTTTCCGATATCCGGATGCCGGAAATGGATGGGGTGGAGCTGATGCAGCATTTAAACCAGCATTACCCGGAAATCAAGATCATTATCTTAAGCGGATATAATGATTTTGAATATTTGCAGATGTCCATTAAAAACCGGGTCATGGAGTACTTACTGAAGCCCACGGACCTTGATGAATTTGAAGTGACCTTCCGAAAAATAAAAGAACGTCTTGACGAGGAAGGAAAAAAGGAATTAGAAGAAAAAGAATTAAAGTCAACCTATGAAGAGAGCAGGAGTTTAAAGCTGAGAAGGAAATACAACGCTTTGATCAAAGGATATGGCTATCATGAAGAAGAGATGGAGGAAGAATTCTTCCGCCAGGGGGAAAACTGGTACGGTGTGATACTGATCCATCTCGATGTGCCAAATACAGAAGATAAGAACGCCTTTTATCGGGATCAGATGAAGGTGGAGAAGATATTAAACGAATGGGTTTCAAAAGAAGGGATTGCCGGAACCTATATCTGGAACTTCGAGGAGAAGATAACCGGGATCTTAAGCGCCGGAGAAGAGCCCAGGGAAGAAGAACTGCATTCCTATGTCAGGGAAATGGCAGAAGTGGTCTTACCGGAGAGCGGCATTCCCATATATGCCGGTATCAGTAACTTCTTTACGGATTTCCAGATGCTCGCCCAGTGCTATGAACAGGCAAAATGCTGCGCCAGCCAGAAGATCTACAGCGATGGAAAGAACCTGGTCATGTCCTATAAGGAGATACAGGAAGCAGATTTTGATTACTATGCGGTTTCCTTTGATACGGGCCAGATTNNATCATGGAGCAGGAGGAAAATAAGGCAGAGGACATTTTGAATGGGATTTTTTCTGAATTTAAGGGAAAAGTGATTCTGGATTATGATTACATTAACCGCTTAAGCCTTGAGCTGCTGTTTAATCTGTCCCGGGCACTATTGCGCTATGGCGTCCGGCTGGAAAAAGTGATGAAAAAGCTGGACTGTACCTATACCGGTATTTATCCCTTAAAAAGCCTCCAGGAGAAAAAAGAATTTTTGTCCCGGATCCTTCGGGAAGTTTCCAGGGAAATGCCGGGCATGAAGGTAGAATGGAAGAGCCAGAGCAGCCTTGCCCAGAAGATCAGGGATATTGTGGATGAAGAGTATGATTCCAACCAGATCTCTCTGGAATACGTGGGAGCAAAGGTGCATAAGAATTCTGCCTATATCTCAAAAATATTTAAAAATGAATTTGGATGTAATTTCAGCGATTACATTATTACAAAGAGACTGGAAAAGAGCAAGACGCTTCTTGCGGATCCTGCAAGGAAGATTTACGAAATTTCCGAGGAAATGGGCTGGGCCGACGTATCCAATTACATTAAGCTGTTTAAAAAAAAGTATGGGATAAGTCCGAAAGAGTACCGGAATATTATCCAGCCGGAGGGAGGAAATCCAGGAAAAAACAATGAAAACGAATAAGGGAAAGGGGAAGGCAAAGAAAAAAAATATCGGATTAAAGCGCAGGATGCTGTATGGCATTCTCCAGGTTCTGATTCCGGTTATTGTGATCATAACCATACTGTTCTGGCATACGCGGAAGGTTATGAGACAGGAGTACATGCGCACGACCCAAAGCCGGATCACGGATATTGCCAATAAGATTGATGCAAAGCTTCAGGATATTTACAGCGTTTCCGACAATTTTGCGGCCAATGACAAGCTGAATAAATACATTGAAAAAGAATATTCCCCTCAGGAACAGATGTATAAAAAGCTTGATATTGTAAGGATTTACAGCAACATTTTCGGAGCCTATGATATGTTAAACCAGCGGGTGAGGATCAGTGCCATGTATACCTACAAAGGAGAATTATTTAATTTTTTAGATCCCAATAATGATACAGAAAAGGTGATTGAGAAACTGTTGGCCATGAACATTGAGGATCCTGACCTCCTGATGAAATTCCGCTGGTATCCTCTTCAGGACAACTTCCTTCTCAGTGACCTGCCAGGGGAGGTTCGGGCCAGAAAGGCCGTGATGGGCATCCGCAGGATCTATTCCTGGGAAAAGGGAAGATATGAATATGTACAGCTGTTTGCCTTAAAAGAGCGGGATATCTATGATCAATATGCAGAGCTGGCAGAATCCATTCCAGGTGATATCTATGTGATCACAGAAGATGGCAAACTGATTTCCTCCAGCNNGAGTCAGGAGAGATTTCAGAAAAGCTGAAAGGTGAGATTCTGGAACAGACGGGAGATTTAAAAGAAGGATGGGAAGCTTTCGGAAATCAAATGATCCAGGTAAAGGCTTCCGACGTAAATGACTGGAAGATCGTTATGGTAGTTCCCATAAAATTGGTCACAAGGGAAGTGGATGTGCTTTACTACAGGATATTCCTGGTCATGGTGGCATGCGTGAGCTTTTGTGCCATGATGATATTATACTTATACAAAAGCTTCATGGATCCCATTGGAAAGCTTAACGCCTCCATGAAAGAGGTATACGGAGGAAATCTAAACGCCTATGCTGAGGTGAAGCAGAAAAATGAAGTGGGAGATATGATCCGCTATTACAAT
>DJBG01000114.1:0-192 GCA_002429965.1 Hungatella sp. UBA5982 | reverse complement strand
GCGGTATGGCAGGTTTAAAGCATCCCATGATGATCCGCCTTACGGTCAAGGAAAAAGGCCAATGGGTCGTGATAAAAGTTATGGATAATGGCCGCGGCATGGACAAGGAAAAATTAAGGGAAATAAGGGATCAGATCCTATTTGGAAAAGCAGGAAAGGATGAGGAAGAGCAGAACCGCAGCAGCAGCGGCA
>DJBG01000116.1 GCA_002429965.1 Hungatella sp. UBA5982 | reverse complement strand
GAAATGCAAGGGAGACTGGTGTAAGGGCTGTTTAACCTATCTGAGCCACAAAAATACTGTCGACTACATTATAAAGCGCCTGTATCAACATGGAAATAACCATGGGAAGAGACATGGTCAGTAAAAGCTTGTTCACCGGCATGGTTCCCATCTTATTTTCTTCAGGTCTTAAAGCATCTATTGTTTCAGACATAAAAAAAGGCCCTCCTGATTCTTTCGTAAACGTGAACATAATTGTAACTGTTCCGACAGGAAAAGTCAATATTGTATGATTTATTAGGTTTTGTTTTCCAATGCTGGAGAGAATTTGTGAAAAATAAATATTGCAGGTTAAAATGGATTATGTTATTATAAGTGAAATTCATTGTAGTGAAGTGATAAACTGTTATAAAACAGACTTATATGGGGAATCATGAATCAACAGGAGTTCAAAGGCATCATTTACTTCATGAATGGTATTTGGTAAATGTGCCGTTCGGTGAGCCAAAGGCGAATCGAATTTCCGATATATTGAAAAAGGCAGAGAAGGAGACTCTGGCCTATGGACCTCAACAGGAAGAGGGCGTCACCGACTGAGAGCGCCGTCACGTGGGACTTGGCTATGGGAACACTCCGGAGCCGATATGCCGAAGCGGCGGTCAATCCTTTCGGGGATAGACGGTGACATGAGTAGGCATATCCGTACACATGCGTTAAATGTTTGAGTGGAGGCATTTGCTGATCCGGCTGTCATATCTGCTGCCGGAGGTGGAAGCAGCTGTCTCAATGCGGGTGGTACCGCGGGAACTTATAGCCAACTAAATCCCGTCCCGGAATATGTAACTGTATTCCGGGGCGGGATATTTTTATGCTTAGCACGGCTAAACGATAAAATACCCTTTACCGGAATCAAAACAATTACATTCAGGTAAGGAGAATGCAGATATGGAATTTATCAGTGGTGTAAAAGAAAAGGATACGGTCCCGATGGACCGCATAAAATCCGGCGGTTATGAAGGCCGGACCGTGAAAATGGAAGGAAGCGTTCATACCATAAGGGATATGGGAGAGGTTGCTTTTGTGATCCTTCGGAAAGCGGAGGGCCTGGTGCAGTGTGTGTATGAGGAAGGGAAAACGGATTTTGACTTAAGTCTTTTAAAAGAAGAGTCAGCAGTCCGGGTCACTGGAATCGTAGCAAAGGAAGAGAGGGCTCCCCATGGGTTTGAGATCCGCCTTTTGAAGATTGACTTATTGTCCCAGCCGGCGGAGGCCCTACCTGTGGCAATCAGCAAGTGGAAATTAAACACTTCCCTTGAGACAAAGCTGACGCTGCGCCCGATTACCCTTCGCAATCCCATGGAGAGAGCAAAGTTCCGTATTCAGGAAGGCATTGTAAGAGGGTTCCGGGACTTCCTTCATAGCCAGGGTTTTACGGAGATCCGTACACCAAAGATCGTAGCCCGCGGAGCAGAAGGCGGCTCCAACGTATTTAAACTGGATTATTTTAATAAGAAAGCAGAACTGGGCCAAAGCCCCCAGTTTTATAAGCAGACCATGGTAGGCGTATATGACCGGGTATTTGAGGTTGCTCCCGTCTTCCGTGCAGAAAAGCATAATACAACAAGACATTTAAATGAATATACCAGCATGGATTTTGAAATGGGATACATTGACAGCTTTGAGGAAATCATGGAAATGGAAACAGCTATGCTCCAGTATACCTTTGGACTTCTTTGTGAGGAATACGAAACAGAGCTTAAAATGCTTAAGGTCACACTTCCCGATGTAACCAATATCCCGACGGTCCGCTTTGCAGAAGCTAAGGAGCTGGTTGCCGGGAAATATAACCGGAAGATCAGAAACCCCTATGATCTGGAACCGGAGGAGGAAGTGCTTATCGGCCGTTACTTTAAGGAAGAGACTGGCAGCGATTTCGTATTTGTCACCCATTATCCATCAAAGAAGCGTCCTTTCTATGCCATGGACGATCCGGCAGACCCTAAGTTTACCTTAAGCTTTGATTTATTGTTCAAGGGGCTGGAAGTGACTACCGGAGGCCAGAGAATCCATGATTATTCTGATATCCTCAAGAAAATGGAAGCAAGAGGCATGAATCCGGAGGATATTTCTTCCTATTTAATGATATTCCAATACGGCATGCCGCCTCACGGAGGCCTTGGAATCGGTCTGGAGCGTCTTACCATGCGCCTTCTCGACGAAGGGAACATAAGAGAAACCACCCTGTTTCCAAGAGATGTAACGAGACTGGAACCATAAACACCCTGCGGGTATGACTTTATGCCCGGTAAAACGGGGCGGGCCCTGCCCGGAATACGTGGGCAGGAAAAAGGAAAGAGAGGAAGAAAAAGATGGCGCACATGATCGATGATGCTACAATCGAATACGTAGGAATCCTTGCACAGCTTGAGCTTGACCAGACGGAAAGGGAAGCGGCAAAGAATNNTACCGATGATGTGGAACCCATGTCCCATGTATTCCCGGTACGCAACGTTTTCCGTGAAGATGTGGTGGAAAACGGTGATGACAGAGAGAACATCTTAAAAAATGCTCCGGAAAGTAAGGATGGAGCTTTTAAGGTGCCAAAAACAGTGGAATAGGGGGAGTCTCGTATGACAGCAAAAGAAATATTATCCCTCACGGCGGTGCAGTTGGGGAAGAAAATAAAAGACGGAGAGGTCACCTCCGTAGAAGCGGTAAAAGCGGTCCTGGGCCAGATAAAGGCCATGGAGCCGGTGCTTAACAGCTTTGTGACCATAGAGGAAGAAAAAGCACTGAAACAGGCGGAGGAGGTGCAGAAGCGGATCGCAGCCGGCGAGTTTACCGGCCCTCTGGCAGGCGTACCGGTGGCGGTGAAGGATAACATCTGTATCGAAGGAATGAAGACCACCTGCAGCTCCAAAATCCTCTCAAGCTTTGTTCCTGCTTATACGGCCTCAGCAGTGGAGAATTTAAAAAAGGCAGGTGCGGTGATCCTTGGGAAAACCAATATGGATGAGTTTGCCATGGGAAGCACCACGGAAACCTCGGCATACGGGGTCACGAGAAACCCATGGAACCCGGACCACGTTCCCGGCGGCTCTTCCGGCGGTTCCTGTGCGGCAGTTGCGGCGGCGGAATGCTTTTATGCCTTAGGTTCGGATACAGGAGGTTCCATAAGACAGCCTGCCTCCTTCTGCGGGGTGACTGGATTAAAGCCCACTTACGGGACTATTTCCAGGTATGGACTTATTGCCTATGGGTCTTCCTTAGACCAGATCGGCCCCGTTGCAAAGGACGTGACGGACTGCGCCGCGGTCCTGGAGGTTCTGGCTTCCCATGACGGGAAGGACAGCACATCAGTGGAGCGGAAAGACTGTAACTTTACTGAGGCTTTAAGAGATGATGTGAAGGGAATGCGGATCGGCATTCCAGCGGATTACTTGGGAAAGGGTCTTGATCCTGAGGTAAAGGAGGCGGTTTTAAGAGCCGCCAGGGTTCTGGAGGAAAAGGGAGCCATCCTGGAGACCTTTGATCTGGGGATGGTGGAATATGCGATTCCTGCATACTATGTGATCGCATCCGCAGAGGCCAGCTCTAACTTATCCAGGTTTGACGGTGTGAAATACGGCTATCGTGCAAAGGAATACGACGGACTTCACGGTATGTATAAAAAGAGCCGTTCCCAGGGCTTTGGCCCGGAGGTAAAACGCCGCATTATGCTTGGCTCCTTTGTTTTAAGCTCCGGATATTATGACGCCTATTATCTGAAGGCTTTAAAGACAAAGGCTTTGATCAAGAAAGCGTTTGACGAGGCATTTTCAAAATACGATGTGATTCTCGGGCCGGCTTCCCCGTCCACGGCGCCAAGGCTTGGAGAAAGCTTAAAAGATCCCTTAAAGATGTACCTGGGCGATATCTATACCATATCCGTAAACCTTGCCGGGCTTCCTGGTCTTACGGTTCCCTGTGGCAAGGATTCCAAAGGGCTGCCCATTGGAGTCCAGTTCATCGGGGACTGCTTTAAGGAAAAGAACATCATCCGGGCAGGTTTTGCTTTTGAGCAGAGCAGAAGCTATGAGATGCCCCCTATGGCGGCAGATGCTATTTGCGGAAACACCCCGCGGGTATCCCTTTATGACCAAAAGACATGGGCAGGAAAGGGGAAAGGAGGAGAGGTAAATGAGCAAACAGTATGAGACGGTCATCGGTCTGGAAGTTCATGTGGAACTTGCCACGAAAACGAAAATCTTCTGCGCCTGCTCCACAGAATTCGGAGGAGCGCCTAATACCCATACCTGTCCGGTCTGCACTGGTATGCCTGGTTCCCTTCCTGTCCTTAATAAACAGGTGGTGGAATACGCCCTGGCGGTAGGCCTTGCGGCAAACTGCCAGATCAACCAGTACTGCAAGTTTGNNAAAACTATCAGATATCCCAGCTTTATCTTCCTATCTGCCATGACGGCTGCGTGGAGATTAACACACCGGCAGGAAAGAAGAAAATCGGGATCCATGAGATCCATATGGAAGAAGATGCGGGAAAGCTCATCCATGATGAGTGGGAGGACTGTTCCCTGGTGGACTTTAACCGGAGCGGGGTTCCTCTCATTGAAATTGTGTCAGAACCTGATATGAGAAGCGGGGATGAAGTGATCGCCTATCTGGAAAAGCTGAGACTGATCATTCAGTATCTGGGCGCTTCTGACTGCAAGCTTCAGGAAGGCTCCATGAGAGCCGATGTGAATTTATCCGTCCGTGAGGCGGGTTCGTCCGAATTGGGAACCAGGACGGAAATGAAGAATTTAAATTCCTTTAAGGCCATTGCCCGTGCCATTGAAGGAGAACGGAAACGCCAGATCGAATTGATCGAAGAAGGGAAACCGGTGGTCCAGGAAACAAGGCGGTGGGATGACAACAAGGAGTTCTCCTATGCCATGCGCTCCAAGGAGNNGGGCTCCAAGCATATGGCGGATATTTTTGAAGCGGTCACCGCAATCTGCCATAAGCCGAAGGAGGCTGCAAACTGGCTGATGGTAGAGGCCATGCGGCTTTTAAAAGAGCATGACATAGATCCTGAAAAAATGACATTTTCTGCAGAAAACCTTGCAAAATTAATTGATTTAGTGGATAATGGTACCATTAACCGTACCGTGGGCAAAGAGGTTTTTGAAAAGATTTTCGCAGAAAACATTGATCCGGAACAGTATGTGGAAGAGAATGGATTAAAGGTTGTAAATGACGAAGGAGAGCTGCGCAGGGTAATTGAGGGAATAGTTTCCGCAAATCCCCAGTCCGTGGAGGATTACCATAGTGGGAAAGAGAAGGCTTTTGGGTTTTTGGTAGGCCAGACCATGCGGTCTATGAAGGGAAAAGCCGATCCGGGAGCGGTCAACAGGATGCTTAAGGAACTATTAGGTTAAAGGAGTCTATATGAGGAGGAAAAAGAAATCTATGAAGCCATATGTTGAGATGACAAAGGAAGAGTTACAGGAACTGAGAAAACAGCTTCACGTGCAGTATAAGGAGTTTCAGGGCAAGGATTTAAGGCTTGATATGTCCAGAGGAAAGCCCAGCACGGAACAGTTGGATATATCCATGGGAATGATGGATGTATTGAGCAGCAACGACGATTTAACCTGTGATGACGGTACTGACTGCCGTAACTATGGGGTGCTTGACGGAATCAAGGAGGCAAAGGAGCTACTTGCCGATATGATGGAGGTTGCGCCTGACCATATCATTATTTACGGCAATTCCAGCTTAAATGTCATGTATGATACGGTTTCACGCTCCATGACTCACGGCGTTATGGGAAGCACTCCCTGGAGCAAGCTGGATAAAGTGAAATTCTTATGTCCTGTTCCTGGGTACGACAGACATTTCTCCATAACCGAATACTTTGGTATCGAGATGGTGAATGTCCCCATGACCCCAACCGGTCCGGATATGGATATGGTGGAAGAACTGGTGGCAAACGATGATTCCATTAAAGGGATTTGGTGCGTTCCAAAGTATTCCAATCCTCAGGGAATTTCCTATTCCGATGATACGGTACGCCGTTTTGCCCGCTTAAAACCGGCTGCCAAAGACTTCCGTATTTACTGGGACAATGCGTATACCATACATCATTTATACGACAGGGACCAGGATCATCTCATTGAAATCCTTGCAGAGTGCAAGAGAGCCGGAAATCCGGATATGGTTTACAAATTCGCCTCCACCTCAAAAGTCAGCTTCCCAGGCTCCGGTATCGCAACCATCGCGGCCAGCCAGAACAACCTGGTTGACATTATGAAGCAGTTAAAGATCCAGACTATCGGCCATGATAAGGTGAACCAGCTGCGCCATGTACGCTTCTTTGGAGATATTCACGGCATGGTGGAGCATATGAGAAAGCATGCAGATATCATGAGGCCAAAATTCGAAGCAGTGATCCAGATCCTGGAAAGAGAGCTGGGCGGACTTGGAATCGGAGAATGGACCAGTCCCAAAGGCGGTTATTTCATTTCCTTTGATTCCCTTGACGGTTGTGCAAAAGCCATTGTGGCAAGGTGTAAGAAATCCGGCCTGGTCATGACCGGAGCAGGAGCCACTTACCCTTATGGAAAGGATCCCCGGGATAACAATATCCGCATTGCGCCTTCTTATCCTCCTTTATCTGATCTGATCCTGGCGATGGAATTATTCGCTCTTTGTGTGAANNCAGAAGCACCGGAAAATGACAGCATTTACGTCATTTTCCGGTGCTTCCTTTTGGTTTATCTGGATCAGGCTCCTATCCTTCTATTCGAACAATACCAGGTTGATAAAAGCCTGGAATGCTTCTGTCTGGAATTTGTCTTTATGAAATACCACATGATTCATACAACTGATATCTAAGTTCTTCACTTCTATTTCAGTAATTTCCCCTCTTTTTACGGATTCATCGGCAAAAATCCTGGGAACAATGCCGATTCCGATATTTTCCTTTACTGCCTGCAGGATCACATCCGAGTTAGTGCTGGACCAGAGAGGCTCGGCTGATAAATTATTTAAGGACAGGGCACAGTCAAAGGTATCACGTATGGTACATCCCTGTTCTCTTAAAAGCAAAGGTTCTTCAATGAGCCGGTCCAGCGCCACCGGCTGTGCAATGCGCTCTGCAAAAGGATGGATGGGGGCGCAGATGACCGCTATGGGATAGGAAGAAAAAGGAATCTTCTCTAACTGATCATCAGCTATGACACCCTCGATAAGTCCGATATCCAGCTCATTTTTTAAAAGCTTATTGGTGATCTCAAGGGAATTATTAACGGTGACCTTTAGTTGGATACCAGGGTTAGTCAGGGCAAAGCGGGATACCACCTTGGGAAGCAGGTAGCTGGCCAGGGTTACACAGGAACCGATCCGTAAAGGGGCCTGGAGATGCAGGGAGCCGGAGTAGTTTTCCAGATCCTGATACAATTCCAGGAGAGGGATGACCTTTGACAAATAAAATTTTCCGTTCTCATTGATAACCACTCTGCGGGATACACGGTCAAACAAAGGAGAACCTACGGATTCTTCCAGTTCATTGATGGCGTGGGAGATGGCAGGCTGTGTCATGGACAGCGCTTTGGCTGCTCCGGTGATGCTGCCTTCTTCACACACCGTTTTCNNCACCGTTTTAAAGATAGTAAGATGTCTTAAGTTCATGTCAAAGATCCTTCCATTACCAAGATGTTATATAATAATGTTCATTATATCATTTTGATAATGATATGAACAGGGATTTTGTGAAAAATATGGAAAATCTTCAAAGTCTTACCATCATCAGCTGGGCGGCCGCATAGCTTCCATCCCGGTATTTAAAGCAGTACTCTCTGGTACCGTAAGTCTCAAAGCCAAACTTTTCATAAAGAGCAATGCCCCGCTGGTTTTCCTGTACCACTTCCAGCTCCAGCTGTTCATAGCCCATTTCCCGGGCGCCCCTTATGATGGCGGCAAGGAGATGGGAGCCGATCCCAAGCCCCCAGTATGCCTTGCATATGGAGATACCAAAGGTGGCCCGGTGCAGGTAACGTTCAAAAACTGCAATGGGATTGATTCCGGCATTTGCAATTATCTTTCCGTTTACCACGGCGCAGATCATCAAATCCTTCTGGCTTTTAAGGGTGGAAGAAAGAAAATCCTGTTCATGGTGGAGGGTGATGTTGACCTCATCTGCGTACCTGGCCATATAGCTGGTTTCTTCTGAGGTCTGGCTCATGAGTTTTAAGATGGCGGATGCGTCGCCCGGGCCGGGACTTTTTAAGAGGCAAGGAGTCCCGTTTTTTAACAGGACTTCTTTTGGTTTGTATTCCATAATCGAGTTACCTCCTGAAAGGAAAAAGAAAGCAGCTGATTTTGCGGCTTTCTTTTTCTGTCTTGGTTTATTTGGAACCAGGTGTCTTTATAGCCGTTTTGCAATGGCTTTTATAAATTCCTCACTGTTTAATGCCGTTGGATTAGGAATGGTAGTAATGAGTGCCAGATCCTTTGTCATTTCACCGGCCTCAATGGTGTCGATGGTCGCCTGCTCCAGTCTATCTGCAAAAGCGGCCAGTTCTGCGTTTCCATCCAGTTCTCCCCGTTTTCTCAATGCCCCGGTCCATGCAAAGATGGTGGCAACGGAGTTTGTGGAGGTTTCCTCTCCCTTTAAGTGCTTGTAGTAGTGCCGCTGTACGGTTCCGTGGGCTGCCTCGTATTCATAGTCCCCATCCGGAGATACCAGAACAGAGGTCATCATGGCCAGAGAGCCGAATGCAGATGATATCATANNTCGCTCATCACATCGCCGTCATAATTTTTGCAGGCCCAGATATAGCCGCCTTCCGATTTCATGACCCGGGCTACTGCATCGTCGATCAGGGTATAGAAATTAGTGATACCGGCTTCTTTAAATTTGTCCTGGTAATCAGCCTCAAAGATGTCCTGGAAAATATCCTTGAAGGTATGGTCATATTTCTTGGAAATGGTATCCTTGGTGGCAAACCATACATCCTGACGGGTGTCGAGAGCGTAATTAAAACAGCTTCTGGCAAAGCTTTCAATGGAATCATTTAGGTTGTGCATACCCTGTACGATTCCAGGA
>DJBG01000007.1 GCA_002429965.1 Hungatella sp. UBA5982 | reverse complement strand
GTGAATGCGAATGCAAACGCGAATGTGAATGCGAATGCAAACCCAAACGTGAATGCGAATGCAAACGCGAACGCGAATGTGAATGCGAACATGAACAGGAACGTGATTGTGATAAAGAATGGTACTAATAAGAAATAAAAGAAGCTTACTGGAAAGGCCTTAAAGAAGGATGTAGCAAATACAGTCAGCGGAAAAATGAATGTGACGAGTTTGAAATATAGTCAATGATAAGGCGGGTTTCGGTAATTCGGACCCGCCTTTTTATATAATTATATCATATTCTGAATGCATGATGCTCGGCTTTGACTGCTTTTAGGTGGTGATGGATGGTGAGGTTAAAAGTCTCAATAACCTAGATTTTAAGCGGAGAAGTACGGAATTTTAGGAATATGAGAAAACAACAGTATCATTTTGTGCATAGTTTGTCTAATTGGAGATATGGCTTTTCTTATCTTTCATTTTATAATGAAAGATAAGAAAAGAAGGAGGAATCAACCATGATCGTACCTAAACATTATGAAAATCTCCACTTGCTTCATGAAAATGCCATGCCAAACAGAGCCTACTACATTCCGGCTTCCAAGGCGCGGTTTGATCTGGTGGAGCATAGGGAAAATTCCGACCGGTTTATGCTTTTAAATGGGACATGGAAGTTCCGCTATTATGATAGTATTTATGATGTGAACGAGGAGTTTTTCCAGGAAGGCTATGATACAGGAAATTATGATGATATCCCGGTTCCCGGCTGTTTCCAGAACTATGGATATGATAAGCACCAGTATACCAATGTCCGCTACCCCTTCCCCATGGACCCGCCCTATGTTCCGGCAGAAAATCCATGCGGGGCTTATGTCCGCCATTTTGTCTATGAAAGGGACGAGAATGCTCCCAGGGCTTATTTAAACTTTGAAGGTGTGGATTCCTGCTTCTATGTATGGCTGAACGGAAGCTATGTGGGATACAGCCAGGTATCCCATTCTACCAGCGAGTTTGATGTGACAGGTTTAATTCGTGAGGGAGAAAATACTTTAGCTGTTCTTGTTTTAAAATGGTGTGACGGAAGCTACTTGGAAGATCAGGACAAGTTCCGCATGACCGGTATTTTCCGGGATGTGTTTCTTTTGAAGAGACCGGAAGAGGGAATCTTTGATTATTTTTTAACAACTTCTCAGGAAGAGAACCAGGCTCATATCCAGGCGGTGATCTCCTTTTTTGGAAAGGAAGTTCCGGTAAAGGCGCTGGTATTTGATTCCAATGGAAACCAGGCCGCCGGCCAGGAGGGACTCCCTCAGGATGGCAGGCTTCATTTGACCATAGAAAATCCGGTGCTTTGGAATGCAGAGCAGCCGTATCTTTATACCCTTGTCCTGGTATGCGGGAACGAGGTGATCGTGGACCGCCTGGGAATCCGGGAAATCGCCATAAGGGATGGAGTGGTTTATTTCAACGGGGAAAAGATCAAATTCCATGGCGTCAACCGCCATGACAGTGATCCGGTGACAGGGTTTGTCGTCAGCCTGGAACAGATGAAAAAGGATTTAAGTCTCATGAAAGAGCACAATGTCAATGCCATCCGCACCAGCCATTATCCGAATGGGCCTCAGTTTTACCAGTTATGCGATGAGTACGGCTTCTATGTCATTGATGAGGCGGACAATGAGAGCCACGGTACCAACAGCATCTACATGGAAGACTGTTCCACGGAGGCTGTGCATGAACGCTGGAACAGGGCTATTGCAGATAATCCGGAGTTTACCGAGGCCACGGTTGACCGTGCAAAGCTTCTGGTAGAACGGGATAAGAACCGGTCAAGCGTTGTGATCTGGTCCATGGGGAATGAATGTGCCTATGGCTGCACCTTTGAAGAAGCTTTGGCCTGGACGAAGGCCTTTGATCCTTCCAGGCTCACCCATTATGAGGCAGCCCGTTACCGTGACCGGAATAAAACCTATGATTTTTCCAATCTGGATTTATACAGCCGTATGTATCCAAAGCTGGAAGATATCCATGAATACATTGGAAGAAATGCAGGAAAGCCTTTTATCCTATGTGAGTACAGCCATGCCATGGGCAATGGACCTGGCGATCTGGAAGATTATTTTAAGGTGTTTGACCAGTATGACCAGGTCTGCGGCGGTTTTGTATGGGAGTGGTGTGATCATGCCATATATCAGGGAAGAACCTTGGATGGAAGACCCATGTACCTTTATGGAGGAGATCATGGCGAATACCCTCATGACGGCAATTTCTGCATGGATGGTCTGGTATACCCGGACCGGAGGCCACATACCGGGCTGATGGAATTTAAAAATGTATACCGCCCGGCAACAATTGTTTCCTATGCCCAGGAAAAGAAGGAACTGGTGCTTCAAAACCGCATGGATTTTACCGAACTGAGGGATTATGTGGTTATTGGGTATGAGGTGACCTGCGATGGAGCGGTCACTGGAAAGGGGATCCTTTGCGATGGGGATTTACCGGAAATAAAGCCTCATGGAAAAGGAAGCCTGACACTGGACTTTGAGGTTCCCCAAAAGGGAAAATGTTATTTAAAGATCCAGTATTTATTAAAACAGAATACGACCCTTTTAAAAGCCGGAAGCCTTTTAGGCTTTGATGAAATACTTCTTGAAAATGAAGATATGAGAAACCAGACCGGGGTATTCCTGTTAGCGGAACGGGAGACAAACGTGGGGGAAAGGGCGTGCCCTGCGATTCGGGAGGATGACCGATACCTTTTTATAGACGGGACTAATTTTGCT
Organism: Hungatella sp. UBA5982; assembly: GCA_002429965.1. Taxonomy (GTDB): domain Bacteria; phylum Bacillota; class Clostridia; order Lachnospirales; family Lachnospiraceae; genus Lacrimispora. Next base: position 3,230 of record DJBG01000007.1, on the reverse strand, counting down.
TATACCTATAACAAGCTGACCGGCTGCTTTGAGGATATGGTGTTTGAAAACAAAACCCTTCTGGAGCGTCCTATGGAATATAACATCTGGAGAGCGCCTACGGATAATGACAGATATATAAAGAATAAATGGATGGCGGCTCATTATGACCGGTCCATATCCAGGGCTTATGAAACCTCCTGTGAGGAAAAGGACGGACGGGTGGAAATAAGGACCATGCTGTCCGTCACTGCGGCTGTGATCCAGAGAATCCTGATGATTGAGGCCGTGTGGACCATAGGTAAGGATGGAATTTTAGATGGGAAGCTTCATGTGAAAAAGGACATGGAATTCCCGGAGCTTCCAAGGTTCGGCCTTCGCCTTTTCCTCCCAAAGACCATGGATAAGGTGACCTATTATGGTCTGGGGCCTGTAGAAAATTACATGGATAAGAAAAGGGCAAGCTATCATGGGTTATTTACTGCCGGGGTAAAAGAGATGCATGAGGATTATTTAAGGCCTCAGGAGAACGGAAGCAGGAGCGACTGTGATTTTGTGACAATAAATGGCGGGGGAGTTTCTCTTTCGGCAGTTTCAGAACGGGCATTTTCCTTTAATGCATCGGTCTATACCCAGGAGGAATTAACAGAAAAAGCCCATAACTATGAGCTGGCACCATCGGGCTTTACGGTTCTTTGCCTGGATTACCGCCAGGACGGGATCGGATCCGCAAGCTGCGGACCGGATCTTCGGAAAGAATACCGGTTTGATGAAGAGAGATTTATTTTTGAAGTAAAGTTGGTTCCTATTGCTCCTTCGCATTTGTAAAATAAATCTGTGTTTGGTAAATCAGGCAGGATCGTTGATGGAAAGCAGCGGTTCTGCCTGCTTTATGTTATATGGATTATGATTTAAATAGTCTTTGCTTTTGACTTGTGTTTTTTTATCATTGTCCGGAACTGGCTGACAGTGATGCCCAGCTCATTGCTTGCAGTCTCCAGGGTATAAATGCGCTGCTGCCATTTTTCGTAGACAGGGTAAAATTCATCGGGAATGGGAGTTGGAAAACGTCCCAGATGCTTTCCCTGCGCTTTTGCAAGGGCAATCCCCTCTGCCTGACGCTGTTTGATGTTTTCCCGTTCCGCCTGCGCCACATAGGAAAGGAGCTGTAAGACAATGTCGGATATCAGGGTGCCGATCAGATCTTTATTTGTTCTTGTGTCCAGAATGGGCATATCCAGGATCACAATATCAGCTTTTTTTGTTTTTACGATTTCCCGCCATTCTTCCTGTATGTCATCGTAATTTCTTCCCAGACGGTCAATGCTTTTTACAACAAGGACATCTCCTTCTTTCAGTTTCCTTTTTAACTTTTGATATTGGGGCCTGTTGAAATCTTTTCCAGACAATTTATCGCAGAATATGTTCTTGTCAATAATGCCCCAGCGCAGAAGCTCTACTTTTTGCCGCTCCGTGTTTTGTTCTAATGAGGAAACCCTCATGTATCCATAAAAATTTTTCATTAAAATAACCTCCTGTCATTCTTAATTATGGCATGAGGTCAAGGGATTATTCTACTATATTAGTATTTATGAAAACAATAGCCTTCAGGTCAAAATATAAAAATGGAAACTAGATGAGCTAGTGATGTTTGTTTTGCTGGGAATTTGCGTACAAAATGATAAATAATATCATCTGATTATTTGATAAAAAGGTACACCTTTTTATCAAATAAAAACAGCATAAAAATGCTACGTATATTATAAGCATTATTACGACAAAATACAACATATTTCGCACATATTATTCTTATTTTCTTTACATTTTGCCAGTGATACCAAGGTGTACCTTTTTGCTATTAAGGAACATGGGCTGATTACGGGGGAGGAGATGGAAAGTGGAAGTATTCAATAATAAAAGCGATTTATACGTATATGTGAAACTAAAAGACCAGATTCAATNNGATAGAAAACCATAGAGACGTTTTAAAATCCGTTTCATTTAAAACATCTGAATGTTACAAAACAATGATACAAAATAATGATACGAGGAAAAGACATATGAAAAATGGAAAAGGGAACATGCATCGGAATAAATACAGAAAAATTTCAGAGAAAATTGCAATCGTGATCACAGCGGCATTGTTTATGGTTTTTGCCATTTTAAGTATTATAACCGTCAGTTTGTCAGGGCGCGAAACCGGTTCGGCAGTACGCTCTGAGCTTACGAATCTGGCACACGCAAATGGAAACCAGGTACAGGCGATCTTAAATGCCGCATCAAAACAGGCTTCAGCAATGCAGGATTATATTGGTAAGACATATGACAAGGGGACTGTGGTCATCTCTTCTCCTGAAAACGTCAAGGTAAAGAGCGCGGTATATCACACAGAAATGTCTGATTTAAGCATTGAAGTGGAAAATTATTTGATTAACAGTATGTGCTCTGCCGTTGTGGCAGATGAAGATATCGTTGGGTTCGGGATCTTTTTTGAGCCTGGCAAGTTTGATGAGAATATAAAGGATTATGCATTTTATGTAAATCGTGAGGACGCTGCCAATAAAAAGACGCAGCCTTTTGGTACATACAGCGATTACAGTGATAAGGAATATTATAAACCTGTGAAAGAAACCGGCAAGCCTTATTTTACAAAGCCTTACGAATATCAGGGCACTACCATGGTCACTGCCGCGTACCCCGTTATGTATAAAAATGAGTTTCAGGGAGTGACCGTAGCCGATATTGACGTTGGTCATTTTAATAAAATCACCACTTCATCAGAAGATTATAAAACTCTTTACGTCGGAATTCTTACGGATGATTTTACCACGGTATACGACAGCAGATTTGCTGATGATATTGGCCATAACCTTTCTGAATTTTTAAAAGATCCGGAAGATATGAAAAAGATCACAGATGGAGCAGCTTCGGGAAAGGCCTTTTTCTGTACCACTGTCCGCGAGGATGGACATAAAGTATCCCGGTTTTTCTACCCGATTNNTTGGATACTTCTGACTTAAATAAAGATATCGAAATATTAACGGCTACAATTGTGATTGTTTCTGTTTTGTCGCTGTTGGCTGTGGTCGCCATTGTTATCATTGTTTTAAAAAAGGCGCTGAAGCCGATTAACGGCGTGGTTTCTGCCGCTGCTGAGATCGCTGCCGGTAATCTTGCGATACAGGTTGATACACAAAGCAATGATGAGATCGGGGTTCTTTCCAGAACCTTTATGGAAATGGCAGAAAACT
>DJBG01000017.1:7350-14074 GCA_002429965.1 Hungatella sp. UBA5982 | reverse complement strand
ATACAATACATTTTTGTGCAATTGCTACCAATACCAGAAGTTGTGAACTGTCACAGGGAATGTGAAATTTCACAGCCTGATTCCACATGTTTTACACAATATAATCCGGAAAATTCTTCAAAAAGAAAAAAGAGCAGCTTCTGCTCTTTTTAACAGATTTTTGCCAGGAATTCCCCCGTCCTCTTAGGCGGGGGATGAATTTGCATTGGATGTGAGAGGTGGTTATGCAAAGCAAAATCACCTTGTAACTACTAAAAGATAAAGGTTGCATAGGGATAAAAACAGCTATATACTATAATCAGTCGAATTGCAAAAGGTGGTTGATTACAATGGAATTAGATAACAATGCTNNAAAAAAGAAAGAAAAAAAAAAAGAAAAAACTTACATTTTTTTTGTTACACTATCATCTTGTGCTAGTGGTGAAATACCGAAGGAAGGTTTTTGACGATGCCATGTCTGACAGGGCGAAGGAGATATTTGAGTACATATCGCCAAGCTACAAAATCACGTTGATGGAATGGAATCATGACATGGATCATGTCCACATCCTGTTTCGGGCACATCCAAAAACGGAAATAAGCAAATTCATCAATGCGTATAAAAGTGCAAGCAGTCGGCTTCTAAAAAAAGAATACCCAGAGATAAGGAAAAAGCTGTGGAAAGAATATTTCTGGTCACAGAGTTTCTGCCTTATAACGGCAGGAGGTACACCGCTATCGGTGCTGAAGCAGTATATCGAAAGCCAGGGGGAAAAACATAGATGAAGGGAAACAAGGCATTCCAGTTCAGGATGTATCCAGATGACGAGCAGAAAACCATGTTTGCAAAAACATTTGGGTGCGTGAGATTCGTATATAATAAGATGTTAGAGGACAGGATCGATCATTACCAGAAAACAGGTAAAAACCGAAAGACCACTCCGGCAAAGTACAAGGAAGAGTTCCCATTCCTAAAGGAAGTGGATAGCCTTGCGCTGGCGAACGGGCAGATGAACCTGGAGACAGCATACGGAAATTTCTACCGCGGCAAGGGCAAAATAGGATTCCCGAAGTTCAAAAGCAAGCACAGGGACAAGGATTCTTACACGACAAACTGTGTGAATGGCAATATAGCGGTCGCTGACGGGTGGATAAGGCTGCCCAAAGTAGGCAGGGTGAAAATAAAGCAGCACAGGGAGATCCCGGACGGCTACAGGCTGAAATCATGTACGGTAGCAAGAACCCCAGATAGGAAGTATTACGTTTCAGTCCTTTATGAATATGAAGATCAAATCCCAGAGCATAAGGCAGAAAGCGCCACAGGCCTGGATTTTTCCATGAAAGAACTATACATAGATAGCCTTGGGAATTCGCCGGAATATCCAAAACCATACAGGAAGGCACAAGAGAAGCTAGCCAGGGAACAACGGAAGCTATCAAAGTGCAAGAGGAAAAGCAATAATTACTACAAGCAGAGAGTGAAAGTGGCAAAAATCCACAGGAAAGTGGCAAATCAGAGAAAGGACTTTCTGCATAAGCAGAGCAGGCAGATAACCAATGCCTATGATGCGGTGTGCATAGAAGACTTAAATATGAAAGCGATGTCACAGGCACTAAATTTCGGGAAAACCGTGGCAGACAACGGCTGGGGGATGTTCGTGGCATTCCTTGGCTACAAGCTGGAAGAAGCAGGGAAAAAGCTCGTAAAGGTGGACAAATGGTTCCCGTCCAGCAAGACCTGCTCTGTATGCGGCAGAAAAAAGGATGACCTGGAACTTTCTGAAAGGGTATACGTCTGTGAGTGTGGAAACATCTTGGACAGGGATGTAAATGCCGCTATAAACATACGCAAGGAAGGAATGAGAATTCTGGGAATGGCGTAAAAATAACGATGAACCGTGGGACACACGGGGTTAGCTCGTTGATACTGCCAAGAATACTTGGCTTGAGCGAGAAGCCCCCACTTCAAGTCAAAAACATCCAGTGAATGTTTTTGACTAAGTGGTGGGAGTATGTCACAGGTAAATATCGCCCATATACTGAATACATTTAATACACAAAATTTCGATGACCGAAAAGATTAGGCTCAAAGACTCAAACAACATATCGTCCTTGATGGAAACAGTCTCCGGCGACAAAAACAACTGGTAATCACTCATATTTGCCAGGGTGTTGTCCCCGGAAAAGGTGAGGGAAATCACCCTGACACCCTTGCTTTTTAGCTGGATCACAATGTCCTTAATAAAATTGGAGTTGCCTTTCTTGGAGATAATTAACACCACATCATTCCGTCCCATAAAGGACAGTTCCCGCTGAAATTCCCCTTCCCCCGTGATATTCTCTACCAAAATATCCAGGGAGAGAAACATCCGCTTAAACTCACCGGCCGCCGCCCGCTGAATGCTTCCCGTGCCATAGACGAACACCCGGTTGGCCTCGTGGAACAGCCTGCAGATCTGGGTCATGTCCATATCCCGGAACCGTTCAATGGCCTTGATGGTCTTGTCACAGATGGTCTGCAGATAATCTGCAGGATCCCTGGCAAATTCCGTGGTCTCCCAGCGCAGGTAAGTCTTTAACTCACTGTAGCCGGTCAGTCCCAGTTTCTGGGCAAAACGCATAATGGTGCTTCTTGAAACATTACACCGCTCTGCTACTTCCTCGATGGAAAGCCCGGAACAAAGAGCCTTGTTATTACCTACGTAATTCCAAATATGCTTGTCACTTGCATTCAGGCTTTCATAGTGTGCACTGAACAATTCCTCCAACCGCATGTTCCCCTCCATAAATAATCCGACGTATTGTTCCGTTTAATCAAATCATTTTTTCTTAAAGGATGTTTCTTGAGCGATCAAATCACCTTTTTCTTGGTTTTTCATCTAAATTCATCCTTCAATTCTTAGCTCTACATTACATAGTGTTTCTGTATATTATATCATCTAATAAAATTATTGCATTCTTTCCCCTATAAATATAAGCATGTCTATCCTTCATTATATTTACTATTGCTAAAAAAGCAATACCATGTCCTGTAATATATTTTCACATAGCAATTCTTTAATGTCAACAACTGGATATAAAAATACAAAGCCTTATCTATAAAGAAATTCTTTGCATTTTATCGTGCCGATCGTAATATACCGCCATAATGGATTTAGGTACATGCCGGCTTTTTACATTGAACTAAATGCTGATCATTTATTTCGGATTGATCGAATTCTGTCATGGAAGACATCCGAAAAAACTCATTCTGTTTCAATAACCCGGGATGACTGATGCTGCATAGTGAATATATTGAATAAGGCGGAAGAAGAGCATAGAAAATCGGTGCCAGGACCCATGTCCTAACACCGATTTTCTATAGCCTGTACCAGTCAGGCTGCCGTTATCTTATTAAGTCCTGTCTCTATAAATCAAAACAGGGAAAATGCCAAAAACAAAGAAGACATCAAAGAAGCCACCAGAGAAACCACCGTTATCTGTGTATTGATGGACGGGCCAGCCGTATCCTTGAAGGGATCGCCCACCGTATCTCCTACTACAGCTGCCTTATGAGCTTCACTTCCTTTTCCTCCGTTCCCTCCGGCCTCAATGTATTTCTTTGCATTATCCCACAGCCCTCCGGAATTGCTCATAAACAGGGCAAGCAAAAGACCGCTGATAATGTTGCCTGCAAGGTATCCTCCTACGGATTCTACGCCGCCTACAAACCCGACCACAATGGTCACGAGAATGCTGACGAGTCCAGCAGGAATCAGTTCCTTTAATGCACCATTGGTAGCAATATCTATGCATTTGTCATATTCCGGTACCACTCCCGGCTTGCCCTCCTTAAGTCCCTTAATTTCCCTGAACTGACGGTGGATTTCTGACACCATTCTCTGTGCATTGCGGTCTACCCCAAGCATCAGCATAGCGGAGAAAATAGCCGGAACAGAAGCTCCTACCAGCATTCCGAAAAATACCTTGGGATTGATAATATCGAATCCAGTCAGTACTATAGTGCCAGCCGCATCGTTTACCTCACTCATAAACGCACCAAGCAGGGAGATAATGGTCAATCCTGCTGCCGCAATGGCAAATCCTTTTGTTACCGCCTTTACTGTATTTCCTGCACTGTCAAGTGAGTCTGTGATTTCAAGTGCTTCATCTCCCAGATCACCCATCTCAACAAGTCCTCTGGCGTTATCGGCAATTGGACCGTAAGCATCATAGGATATGATCATGCCGACGATGGAAAGCATTCCAACTGCGGCCATAGAAATTCCAAACATTCCTGCAGTAGGATCCTCAGGAGCGATGGAAGCGCAAAGATTATAGGAAATCATAGCAGAGATACCGATTCCCACCATGGCAGGCAGTACGCTTAAGAAACCATAGGAAATACCGGAAAGAATGGTAAATGCAGGTCCTGACTCAGAAGCCTTTGCAACATTACGTACAGGTTTTTTATTATCGTTTGTAAAGTAATCACTGGTAATTCCTATAATGACACCAACAAATAAGCCTACCGCCGTTGCTCCCCAGATACGCCAGTCAAACTGAAACACTACGGTTGCCGCAGCAGTAAGTACGGCAAATATGCCCGTGGTAAGATAGGTACTCATATTAAGAGCCATGGTAGGATCGCCTTTCTTTCCCATACGGGCTGCCATAACTCCTATGATAGAAGATAAAAGTCCCAGAGAAGCATAACAGAACACCATGGCTGCATAGTCGACTCCTATTTTTTTACTCAGAGCAATAGCCATAACCAGGGCGGATACTGTGGAAGCCACATTAGAATCAAAGAGATCTGCGCCCATTCCGGCAACATCTCCTACATTATCTCCCACATTATCGGCAATTACCGCCGGATTTCTGGGATCATCCTCAGGGATTCCAAGTTCTACTTTTCCAACAAGGTCTGCACTGATATCCGCAGTCTTTGTAAAAATACCGCCGCCTGCTTTGGCAAATAAAGCCAGGGAACTGGCACCAAAGCTGAAGCCCAATAGGGCAACGGAATCTCCGGTAATCATCATAACAAGAGTCACTCCTAAAAGTGAGCTTCCCACTACTGCCATCCCCATAACTGCACCGCCGCGGAAGGCTGACAGAAAAGATGGCTTTAAACCGCCTTTTTGTGCTGCTTCTGCAGTCTTGATATTGGCTATGGTAGCTACCTGTATTCCTATTTTACCTGCTATGGCAGAAAAAACAGTTCCGCATATGTATGCCAAAACAATGGTAAGGTTATTTAAAACCGAGCCTCCGCTCCATATCGGAGCCGGAAGAAACAAAAATATCAAAAGCGCTGCTCCCGCACAAAACTTTGATAAAACAAGGTATTCCTTTTTTAAAAATGTGTTTGCACCTTGTCTGATATAGCTTCCAACCTCCTTCACCCGTTGATTTGAAGATGGCTGCGCAGAAACCCAGCGGTACAACCACACCGCAAAAGCAAACGCAATAACAGAAACGAGAATGGAAATGATTAGAAATAAGCTTAAATTACCCATAACACCATAACCTCCTACTTTCTTAAATATAAAAAAAAATGTTCCATTGTATATTTTAGCACTATTTCTGTATATTTCAACTTTATTCATGTTAAGATTGTATATATATTTTATCATCTTCGATTTTCTATTGTAATATATGCAATAAAAAAGTCGAAAAATGTAGAAATTTTAAAACATTTTCGACCACTCTCCTTCCCGATACGCATATAATTGCGAAAAAGTCCCTGTTTTATGGTGAAAAATGCAGCTTCAGACAAAGATGATTCGTAAATTAATAGCTCTGCATAAAAAAACCGAAACGCCCTAAGGGTACGTTTCGGTTTTTTAATTAACAATTATTTTTCTTTTCTTTTTTCCCAATATGCCCATAAGTTTCCGGCCACACAAATGGATGAATAGCAACCTGTAATCACACCAAACAGCATCGGCAGAGAGAATTCAATGATGGATTCAATCTGGAAGTAGATGGAAGCTACCATGATAATCAGTACGCAAAGCCCTGTCGCCAGGGAGGTATTAATAGAACGCCCAAGTGTCTGGCTGGTGCTTATGTTTACCAGATCCACTGCAACACAGGGCAGCTGTGAATCACAGCATTAGAAAATCAAATACAATTAAGATTAGGGTGATAATTTTCATTCTTTCCATCAGTAAGAGCATATAACGCACGATACCTTGCTTCGCAAAGTATCGTGCGTTATATGCTCTGTCAACGTTGTCGCGAAAATACTGTAGCCGCTATAAATGGCAAGGGAGTTTGATGCGGCGGGAAAGAGGCGGTGTTTTCATTTCCGGACCGCAAAGCTGACCTCACGCCAGATCTGGCACATCGTAACTACTAAAATACAAATTTTTATAGTAAGGATCATACAGGACCGGCTCCCTGCCGGTATTGACATAAATACCGGCATTCATTCCGGCCTTTAACCCTGCCTCATTATATGCCCACTGATAATAATGATACCAGTCCTTCATTCCGCCTCGCTTTTTCATTTCTGCAAAATCGGTAGAAACCAAAACGACATCCGGATTTTCCTTCGGAATCTGGGTCTGCACTTCTATTATCTTATCATAATTTGCCGCTTCCTCTCCGTTATATTCTCCGATCCGGATCAGAAAGCATTTTTCCGTGCCTGTCTCCTTCATTTCCGCCAGCATCCGCTCAAAATACAGCCGGTATTCCTCAGGCTCCATTCCGCGGTCTCCATCGGTTTCCCCTTGACACCAAAGCATAAAAATAT
>DJBG01000017.1:0-7196 GCA_002429965.1 Hungatella sp. UBA5982 | reverse complement strand
TTTCTGTTTTTCCGTCAAAGGAGTCAACGGGTTCCGGCACTCCGTACTTATCTCAATCCCCCGGTTCCTGACCCCTTCCTTTATGACTGGTACAAAGATGTCTGCCACTGAATAAATTTCCATGAGCTGATCAAAAATTCCCTGAATGTTTTCACATGCCTCAAGGTTCCTTTCATCCACAGCATGGATCCAGGCGGAAGCCAATTCCGGATAAATATTTGACAATCCGCCTATGCAGCCACTTCCTCCTGATAGCATATTATGAAGCATGAATTCGTCAAAACCGGAGAAAACCTCAAAATCAGGAAATTCTTCTGACACTGTCTGGATCAGGGCACGGGTATGTCCCATTTCTGCCACAGTATCCTTATATCCTGCGATATTCCCATGGCTGTGCAGAAGCTCAAGAGTAGTCCGGGGGCTTATGTCATAGCCAGTCCTGGCCGGAAAATTATACAGATAAACCTTCCCCTTGATTTTTTTGCATACCGTTTCATAATAATGGTGAATCTCCCTTTCAGACAGGGAAAAATAATACGGACTTATAACCAGCACGGCATCCGCTCCCTTTGACAGAGCATAATTGGAAAGCAAGATGGTTTCCTCCGCATTCATGCCCCCGGTTCCAATCAAAAGCCTGGTCCTTCCTTTTGCATAGTCCGTTACATCACATATCAAACGACGCTTTTCCTCGTAATCAAGGGCAAAAAATTCCCCTATACTTCCCATAATGACCAGACCGCTAATACCACCTCGTATCAGGTGCTCCCATATTTTCCGGTTTCCGTTGCTGTCCGGCTTTTCTTTTTCGTCAAAAACAGTGACTGCAGGTGTGTAAAAATTTGCTTTCTTCATATTCTTCCTTCCTTAATAACCTGCCCCCTGCATCGCAGACAGGGCATGCCTGGTATACCTGCCAAAAAGCCCTTTTCTTCCTGCCGGCAGCTTTGGATCTTCCTCTGATTTTCTACGTTCCATTTCCTCAGCAATTTTTTCCGGTGTCATCTTTTCTCCGGCGATCCCTACGATATCCAGACTTCTTTTTTCCACATCATAATGAATTAAGTCCCCTGACCTTATAAAAGCTAACGGTCCGCCCCTGGCGGCCTCAGGAGATACGTGACCGATGGCCGCACCTCTCGTTGCACCGGAAAACCTTCCATCTGTCACAAGAGAAACCTTTCCGTTTAAGTCCTTATCACAAACAATGGCTTCCGTTGTCATAAGCATCTCCGGCATTCCGCTTCCTCTAGGCCCCTCGTAACGGATCACGAGAATATCTCCCTGCTTTATCTCATGACTGACTACCGCAGAAAAAGCATCCTCCTCACAGTCAAACACTCTTGCCGGGCCTTCATGCTTTAACATCTCAGGCGCCACTGCGGAGCGCTTAACCACTGCAGAATCAGGAGCCAGATTTCCCTTTAATATGGCTATGCCGCCGGTCTGGCTGTAGGGATCTTCCACAGGCCGGATCACTTCATGGTTCTTATTTATACAATTCTTTATATTTTCTCCAACCGTTTTTCCGGTTACAGTCATACACTCTAATTCCAGAAGTCCCAGCTTGCTGACCTCGTTCATAACAGCATAAATGCCGCCTGCTTCATTTAAATCTTCCATATAAGTGGGTCCTGCCGGAGCCAGATGGCAAAGGTTCGGAGTCTTTGCACTGATCTCATTTGCGTTTTCCAGATTTAAATCCAATCCTGCCTCGTGGGCAATGGCCGGAAGATGAAGCATGCTGTTGGTGCTGCAGCCCAGAGCCATATCCATGGTCAGGGCATTGCGGAAAGCTTTTTCCGTCATGATGTCACGGGGACAGATATTCTTCTTAAGCATCTCCATAACCGCCATTCCCGCATGCTTTGCCAGCTTAAGGCGTTCCGAATAAACCGCCGGAATGGTTCCGTTGCCTTTAAGGCCCATTCCCAGGACCTCGGTAAGACAGTTCATGCTGTTGGCCGTATACATGCCAGAGCAGGAGCCGCAGGTAGGGCATGCCTTTTGCTCGTATTCCATCACATCCTCTTCTGTCATGTTTCCTGCGGTATAAGCTCCCACCGCCTCAAACATGCTGGAAAGGCTGGTTTTATGGCCGTGCACACGCCCTGCTAACATTGGTCCGCCACTGACGAACACTGTGGGTATGTTAATGCGGGCTGCTGCCATTAAGAGTCCAGGAACATTCTTATCACAGTTGGGTACCATGACCAGGGCGTCAAAGGCATGGGCTCTGGCAAGGCATTCTGTGGAATCTGCAACCAAGTCCCTGGTAACCAGGGAGTATTTCATGCCAATGTGTCCCATGGCAATTCCATCACATACCGCAATGGCCGGAACCATCACCGGTGTACCGCCTGCCATGGCGACTCCCATTTTAACGGCATCCACTATTTTGTCCAGGTTCATATGGCCTGGTACGATTTCATTATAAGAACTGACAATACCGATCAGAGGTCTTTCCATCTCTTCCTCTGTCATTCCCAGCGCGTGAAACAGGGAACGGTGAGGCGCCTGCTGCATACCTTTTTTTACTGAATCACTTTTCATGTGCTGCACACTCCTTTTCTTTTCCAATCCGTTCCGCAATTAAATCTCCCATCTCTGCGGTTGAGACTTTTTTACACATTTCCGAATAAATGTCTGCCGTCCGGTATCCTTCCTTCAACACCTGTTCCACTGCTGCCTCCACTGCTGCCGCTTCTCTGTCCAGATCAAAGGAATAGCGAAGCATCATAGCGGCGGAAAGAACCGTTGCGATGGGATTTGCAATATTTTTACCCGCAATATCCGGGGCAGAGCCATGACTTGGTTCATACATTCCAAACTTGCTTTCATTCATGCTGGCCGAGGAAAGCATTCCAATGGAGCCTGTTATCATGCTGGCTTCATCGGATAAGATATCGCCGAACATATTTTCCGTCAGGATCACATCAAACTGTCCAGGGTTCATGACAAGCTGCATGGCACAGTTATCCACCAGCATATGGGTTAACGTCACCTCCGGATAATCCTTTGCCACCTCTTCCACCACGTTTCTCCAAAGTCTGGAGGAATCCAGCACATTTGCCTTATCCACGCTGGTCACTTTTTTCCGGCGTTTCATGGCAATATCAAAAGCCTTAACGGCGATTCTTCTTATCTCATTTTCATTATAGGTTAGGGTATCCACGGCAGTCATAACGCCATCCACCTCTTTGGTATACCGCTCCCCGAAATACAGGCCTCCTGTCAGCTCTCTCATAATGACCATGTCAAACCCGTCTCCGATGATCTCCCTTTTTAAAGGGCAGGCATCAGACAGTTCTTTATACAGATAGGCAGGGCGGATATTGGCAAATAAATTAAGACCCTTACGGATGGCCAGCAGTCCCGCTTCAGGTCTCAGATTCGGTGCCACATCGTACCATCTTGAATTTCCTACATCTCCGCCAACTGCCCCAAGGAGAACGGAATCACTGTTTTTCGCTGTTTCAAGGGCTTCATCTGTTAAGGGAACGCCATATGCATCAATGGAAATACCGCCCATTAATACTTCTGTATACTGGAACTCATGACCGTATACACTTCCCACTTTATCAAGGACCTTTCTCGCCTCTCCAATGATTTCAGGCCCGATCCCGTCGCCGGGAATCACTGCAATGTTGTAATTCATCTCTACCTCTCCCTCTATGACACTGTACTATGCTAATATATTTCTTCTCATAATAGAACATTTATCGGGATTTTTCAACTAAAATAAAATAATTTTCGGGAAAAGAATATATGAGATTGGAATTGATACTATAAATTTAGGTTATAAGTAAAAAAATGGGAACCAATAATCTGGTTCCCTCTGACTGATTTTCTTTCTAATTTTCTTCTGGGCTCAATGCCTCAATTTTCCGGGCAATGTCCATTTCTTCTTTGATCAGCTCCTGGAAATGCCCGCATACTTCCCCGATGATTTCCCGGTTGTTCTGCCTGAAAGAAGCCTTATATAACCCATGTTTCACTGCCNNGAAAATCCCCGCCATATTTATCACTGGACAATGGAATGTTCTGAAGATAATGAAGATAAAGATACCGGTTGTTAATCAAAGCATCTATGTACTTTGCAAGCAGTTCCCCATTTTTCTGTTTTCCATTCGCACATTCCCCGATTTGTTCAAGGAGATTTTCCTGTGTTATCTGATGAGTGCGCAGAATTTCCTGTGCCTCCCGCCGGATTCCTATATTATACTGTTTTTCTGCAATCTTATGAATCCGGCAAATATCAGAGGCGTGGGAAATCATATCTTCATCTGTTATCTCCATATCCTTTTTATCATACGTAGGATCAAAACAGGAAAAAACCCCTTTTTCCTCCTTCCGGGCAATAAAATAATGGAAACTGTGTAATGTATGATAATAAGGAACCCACGGAATGAAAAATGCATCCATCTCAACTACATTCCATTGTCCAACGGTAAGACAGGATATATTTTTCTCCATTTCCTGTTTGGAACAGCAATTCAAAAATTTCAGGTTTACTCCCAAGGCTTCCAGATTCACAGGCATTCTTCTGGATAAATATAAATGATGGATCTGGTCATACGTAAAGTCTGTTTCCGACCATAAGCCAGCTAAAGCATTCCGGTAATCCACACCTATGAGAACAGCAGCATTTATCATGCTGCTGGTATAGCAGTTTAATCCCTGAAAATAAATCAGATTCATAGCTGCTCCCCTCTTCTCCTTTCATTTTTTCCAGATGCAGTTTTTCTGATTGCATCAACTATTTGTATTTTTCGAGGCTGTTTAAATCCTGACAAATGGACTTTGCAGTAAGCCCTGATTTCTTCCTTGATTTTTTCCTGGCAGACTAGTGGATCGGCTGGAACGATATCTGCGCATACGGCTTCAATTCCTAAAGTATCCGTTTCTCCATAAACAACGCAGTCATTTACAAGCAGACTGTTTAAGATACAGGCTTCCACTTCTTCCGGATATACGTTGAATCCTCTGACAATAATCACATTTTTCTTACGCCCGCAGATATACAAATAGCCGTCCTCATCCAGATAGCCAAGATCACCCGTATACAAATAGCCGTTTTTCAGTACCTTCTTTGTTTCCTCTTCATTTCTGTAATATCCCGACATCACGTTAGGTCCCTTTACAAGGATTTCTCCATTGGTATGAGGAATATCCGTGATCCCCCCGTCAGCTTCTATGGATATTTTAACTCCTTTTATTGCCTTTCCTACGGAGTCCAGTTTCTCTAAACTGATTTTCGAGCATTTTGTAATTAACGGAGCAGCTTCTGTCATCCCGTAGCCTTGCCAAAGCTGGATTCCCGGATAGGCAGTTAAAAGTTTTTTCAATGTGGCACCGGAAACTTTGCTTCCTCCGAATCCGAAATATTTTAATAAATGAATATCATAAGGAACAGGCNNCTGCTGTCTGTTCCATCAAAAGAGGAACCGCTGCCCCACCCTCATAGTGGGTCACCCTGCTGTCCTGAGCCGTTTTATAAAAAGAATCCAAAGTAAAGTCTTCTTTAAGGAGAACCATGGGAAACGCTTTCATTAGACAGGCACATAGGATCATCAATCCGTATGCAGAAGAAAACGGAGCTGCAAGGATGTACCTGATATCCTTCTCATCCATGTCCTCAAAACACATTTTATCTATATATCCCAAAACGGAAGTTTCAACATTCCTCTCTGAAAGAGGTACAATTTTTACCCTGCCTGTAGAGCCAGATGTTGTTAACAGGATTATTGGTTCATCTGGTCCTGGGCTGCTTTCGAAAAGAATAGGCATAGATTCTTTAAGCAGGCATTCCTCAACGTAAATCACCCGTAAATCAGGAACTTCCATGGATTTTATCTCATCAAAAAACTGTTGGAATCTCATGGAAGTAATGATAATATCTGTGTCTGTCTGGTCCAGCAGAGGAATTACTTCGTGTTTTGTCAGACGGACACTTATAGGAAATGCTGTTTTCCCCAACAGGAATATCCCGAAAAGAGCAGCAATATAATCAATCCCATCCGGTAAAAATATTGCGGCATTTTCCCAATGGTTTCTGGGCAGGCAGACCTGAATTGCCACGGCTTTTTTAATTAGATCTTGAAACGTAATACTTGTTTCCCCGTCAATAATCGCTTGTTTTTGCAGGTTTGTTTGATTTATGAGCAAATCTCTAATCATTTTTTAATTTTTCTCCTTTACTTTCTTCTCAGCCAGTTCAATCATCCGGCCGACTTCCAGACAGGATTCCATTTCCGTAATATCAAAGGTAATGGAATACGTATCCTCTATCTTGAGTAAAAGATGGATAAAAGAAAGGGAGTCAAGCCCCAGATCCTTATACAGATTGGTCTTTCTGTCAGAAACCGGAAACTGGGCCGCTTCCTCTATCATACGGATAATTTCGTCATTGATCATCACTACCGGTTATTCCTCCTTCTCCCTTCGGATATTCCTTTTTCTATTGCTTATTCTAGCAAAATCCCGCCGCTTACTGAGAACCTGACGAATAGTTCTGAAGTAACACCTTCTGCTCTGCAACCGACAATAATTCCAACAAGGGACCCCGCCGGGATAGTGGCATTGATGTCTGTCAGGGAACCTCTTTCCAATGTATATTTGGGAACCTGCCCTCCTCCTGCCGGCGCTATAAACGGATCTGAATAAGTCAGGGTATCCTGAAGTATGGTAAACACCATCTCACCTGTCATCTGCCCCGGTGTATCTGAAGTTAAAACTGCAAGAGCCGCAAACGGAAACAGCGTAGATCCCTCCGGTAAAAATNNGTACATAAATATTTTTTACGACTGCATCATAAGGCATAACAAAACAACTACGGTAAAATTGATCATAGTTAACGAAGTTAAATGTAATCGTTCCAGCCGCCCAATCACCCTCTTGAAGTTGTGTAGGCCTGCCTGAATTAATTGCATTTGCTTCAAATCCGGCAAATTGAATAATTGATGGATTGCCCAGGTCATCTGTGGAAACCTCGGCATATTCATCGTCAATGGCAAAGGGAATCACTCCTGACATATTGGTGCCCGTTCCTGCTGGTCCGGTAGGTCCAGTTGCCCCGGCAGGCCCAGTCGCTCCGGTTAGCCCTATGGGGCCGGTGGATCCGGTAGGTCCCGGGGAACCGGTAAGGCCGGTGGGACCCGCCGGGCCAGTTGCTGCGGTAAGTCCTTTGGAGCCAG
>DJBG01000040.1 GCA_002429965.1 Hungatella sp. UBA5982 | reverse complement strand
GGATGGGCGCAGCAATATGGCCAACAGCCTGATGATCGGAATGAGCAAGATGGGCGTTCATTTTACCATCATGGCTCCCGAGAGTCTGTGGCCAAAGGAGGATCTGGTGGAATTATGCCAGGGTTATGCGAAGGAAAACGGAAGTACCATCACTCTCACAGAGGATACAGATGCGGTTAAAGATGCTGATACCATTTATACGGATGTGTGGTGTTCCATGGGAGAAGAGGACAAGGCCGCCCAGCGTATTGCTCTTTTAAAGCCTTATCAGGTGAATCAGGAACTGATGGAGAAGACAGGTAAAGACACTACCATATTCATGCACTGCCTGCCGGCTGTCAAAGGAAATGAAGTGACAGAGGAGGTTTTTGAATCGGCTGTGTCTGTGGTATTTGACGAAGCAGAAAATAGAATGCATACCATTAAGGCGGTAATGGTGGCGACGTTAGGAGAGTCGAACATGTATATACAGGAACGAGGAAGAAGCTTGAGAAACGCTTCCATGATTGTGGATGTCCTCCATATTGTAGTGGGAATTCTGATTGTAACATTGGCTGTCATATCGTTTTTAAACCCGGAGGATCATATGTTTCTGTTCCCGGCAATATTTTTCCTGGCCGGCGCGCTTAACATGGTCAACGGGATCTATAAAATCAGACTTAGTGGCCGGGAGAAGAAGAAGAAAGCGGCAGGCATGGCTGTCCTTATGTTCGGAGTCCTTCTTATTGCCCTTACTGTAATCAGTGCGGTGAGCATCTGGTGGGGGTGATATCATTGAAAACAGAGATTCTTAAGCTGCTTAAGGAAAGTGACGGTTACTTATCAGGCCAGGAACTGTGCGGCCGCTTTGGGGTTTCCAGGACGGCCGTCTGGAAAGCCATCCGTCAGCTGGAAGAAGAAGGATATCAAATTGAGGCGGTTCGAAATAAAGGGTATCATTTCATCGGTTCTTGTGATATAATGACGAAAACGGAGATTAATAGCTGCATTAAGGGAAGATTTGGCCGGGAGGTGGAATACCACGAGGCCATTGACTCCACCAATATAAGAGCCAGACGTCTGGCAGAGGAAGGGGCTTCCACCGGGACTCTTGTTGTATCCGACTGCCAGAACGCAGGACGGGGCAGAAGAGGGCGCACCTGGGTGTCCCCTTCCGGGAAGAACATATTTATGAGCCTGATCTTAAGGCCGGACATTCTTCCTGCTTCGGCTTCCATGATAACGCTGGTAGCTGCCCTGGCGGTCTATGACGGAATAGAGAGCGTAACTGGCCTTGCTGCGGGCATTAAGTGGCCGAATGATATTGTAGCAAACGGGAAAAAGCTGTGCGGCATTTTGACGGAAATGAGCGCCGAGCTGGAAGGAATCCATTATGTTGTGGTAGGGATCGGGATCAACGTCAATATGGAGGAATTTCCGGAAGAAGTTAGGCAGACGGCAACCTCCCTGCTTCTGGAAACAGGAGAAAAGGTGAGAAGGAGCCGGCTGGTTGCCGCTATTATGGAGGCTTTTGAACAATATTATGAGGAATTTATCAGCCAGGGTGATTTATCCGGGCTGATAAGTGTCTATAATAAGCATATGGTCAATGCAGGAAAGGAAGTAAGAGTTCTGGAGAAGTCTGGTGATTATATTGGAAAAGCCCTGGGTATCAACGAAAAGGGAGAGCTTCTTGTGGAAGTAAAGCCGGGAGAGGTAAGACATGTGATTTCCGGAGAGGTATCTGTCCGGGGAGTCTATGGATATGTGTAATGAAGAATCATTCGCTTTATGATAAATTACAGGTTTTGGTGCCCCAGGAAAAGGAACTGGATACAAGGGGGCGTTTAAAGGCCATGGAACGCCCGCTTTTGTCCTGGTACAGGGAGCATGCAAGGGCCCTTCCATGGAGGGACAAGCCGGAACCATACCGGGTATGGATATCGGAGATCATGCTCCAGCAGACCAGAGTGGAAGCGGTAAAACCCTATTTTGAGCGTTTTATGGAGGCCTTACCGGGGATCAATGATCTGGCGGCAGTGTCGGAAGACCGGTTACTGAAACTCTGGGAAGGGCTTGGTTATTACAGCAGGGCAAAAAATCTAAAGAAAACAGCAGAGCTTCTTGTAGAGCAGTATGGCGGAGAGCTTCCGGCTTCCTACGAGGAGCTTAAAAAGCTTCCGGGGATCGGGTCTTACACCGCAGGTGCTATTGCGTCCATAGCTTTTGGCATTCCGGTCCCGGCGGTTGACGGCAATGTATTACGGGTGGTTTCCAGAGTAACAGGCAGCAGGGAAGACATTTTAAAGCAGTCAGTCAAAAGACGTATGGAAGAGGAATTAAAGGCAGTAATGCCGGAACGGGAAGCCAGCTCTTACAACCAGGGACTTATTGAAATCGGAGCGATTGTCTGTGTGCCAAACGGTTCCCCCCTGTGCGGACAGTGCCCCCTGGCCTCAATCTGCGTTGCCAGGGCTAATGGCCTTACCGGTGAAATTCCGGTAAAAACGCCTAAAAAGGCCCGCAGGACGGAAAATAAAACGGTAATGCTCCTGTGGCAGGATGGACGGGTTGCCATCCGCAAGCGTGATGACACAGGACTTTTGGCATCTCTATATGAGTTTCCCAATGTGGAGGGACACTTAGGAGAGGAAATCCTGCTTGACCAGTTGGGAGTGGATACGGCTAAGGTAACGCCTCTTCCTGCTGCAAAGCATGTGTTCAGCCATGTGGAATGGCATATGATAGGATATCGGATTGAACTTGGAGAACGGCCAGACGGAGATTTTTTATGGGTCACTGGGGAAGACTTAAAAAAAACTTATTCCTTGCCAGGTGCATTTAAGACGTATACAAAATTGATCAGGTGATATAATGAAAAAGATTCTTTTTATATTTAATCCGCGTTCCGGGAAAGCTCAGATCAGGAATAAGCTGATGGATATCCTGGATATTTTTACAAAGGCCGGTTATGAATTGTCGGTTCATGTGACACAGCGGAGCGGTGATGCAATGGAGGCAGCGGCAGCATATGGAGGCAGTGTTGATCTGGTGGTGTGCAGCGGGGGTGACGGGACCTTGAATGAGACTATAAGCGGTCTCATGAAATTGGATAGTTTTCCCAATTTGGGATACATCCCTGCCGGTTCCACCAATGATTTTGCTACCAGCTTAAAGATCTCCAAAAATATGGTAAAAGCGGCCGAAGCGGCGGTTTTTGGGGAACCCTTTCCCATTGATATCGGCTGTTTTTGCGGGGACAGGCATTTCGTGTATATTGCCGCGTTCGGTGCCTTTACTGAGGTGGCTTATTTAACTCCCCAGGATAAAAAGAATGTTCTGGGGCATCAGGCGTATATGCTGGAAGGCATGAAGAGCCTGGCTTCCATAAAGTCCTATGAGATGAGGATCGAATGTGAGGAAANNAGGAAATGACTCTGGAAGGAGAGTTTATTTTCGGTATGATAACAAATACCATGAGCGTAGGAGGCTTTAAAGGGCTTGTGACACAGGATGTAGCCCTTGACGACGGCGAGTTTGAGGTGCTGTTGATACGAACGCCCAAAACTGCTTTGGATTTGACCAACATTATTAATTACATGTTTCTGAAGGAAGAACCAAATGAATACGTCCATAAATTTCGGACAAGGTCTTTGAGAATTCTCTCGGAAGAGCCTATTGACTGGGTGTTAGATGGGGAATTCGGCGGGACCAGGAGGGAAGTTAATATCACTAATTTAAAGAAGAGAGTCCAGATTATGAGAAAAACGCCGAAAAAGCAATAAAACTGCTATTTTGGAAGAAATATGTTGAAATATGGATTCCGTTAGTATATAATGAAAAGTTGTGTGGGCTTTATGTATACCTCTTAGCGAAAGGACGTTATTAAGTGGAAAAAGATAATTTTTTAGATAAGCTGGGAAAACTTGTCGAACTTGCGAAAACGAAGCATAATGCGTTGGACGTAACGGAGATTAATAACTTCTTTATGGGGGAAGAACTGACAACAGAGCAGATGGATCAGATTTATACGTACCTGGAGAATCGCGGCGTAGACGTGATCCCGGTCATTGACGACTCCGTTTTAACTGATGATGTGCTCATGTCAGACGACCTGCTATTAGATGATGATCTTGAAGACGGTTTTGTAAAGGATATAGATGAGGAAGATATTGATCTAGACGCCATTGACTTACTGGAGNNGGAACGGAAGATCCTGTCCGCATGTACTTAAAGGAAATTGGAACAGTACCACTTTTGAACGCAGAGGAAGAACTGCGCCTTGCTAAGCGAAAAGCTGATGGCGATGATGATGCCAAAGAGCGTTTGATCGAGGCAAATCTGCGCCTTGTAGTCAGCATTGCAAAGCGTTATACAGGCCGTGGAATGAGTTTCCTTGATCTGGTTCAGGAAGGGAATTTAGGCCTTATTAAAGGCGTGGAAAAATTTGATTATACCAAAGGTTATAAATTAAGTACATATGCTACCTGGTGGATACGCCAGTCTGTAACCAGAGCCCTTGCAGACCAGGCCAGAACAATCCGTGTGCCTGTGCATATGGTAGAAACGATTAATAAAATGTCCAAGATGCAGAGAAAGCTGACTCTTGAGCTTGGATATGAGCCGTCTGTGGCGGAACTGGCAGAAGCCCTTGACATGACAGAGGACAAGGTTATGGAGATCATGCAGATCGCCAGAGAGCCAGCATCTCTTGAAACCCCCATAGGTGAGGAGGATGATTCCAACCTGGGAGATTTCGTGGCTGATAATAATGTTGTGACTCCGGAAGGTAACGTAGAATCCGTTATGCTGAGAGAGCACATTGATGCTCTTCTTGGAGATTTAAAGGAGAGGGAGCGTCAGGTAATTGTACTCAGATTTGGATTAGAGGATGGCCATCCCCGTACTTTGGAAGAAGTTGGGAAGGAATTTAATGTTACTAGGGAGCGCATCAGGCAGATAGAAGCAAAAGCCCTTAGAAAACTTAGAAATCCTGTCCGCAGTAAACGGATCAGAGATTTCCTTTAAGAAACAGGAGGCGTCAGGCTACTGCAGACGCCTTTTTGTGATGTGAACGCACAGTCTGCCTTCATGAGCAAGTAGTGAAGCGGATTGCGAATGTCTACTTTTCGACAGCAGGGAAGGAGCTACCATGAACCAGAGGAATTATCAGAAGGAATTGGATCAGGTCATCGCAGGCTTGGAGGAACAGGGAAAAGTCCCCAGACTGCTTTTACACAGTTGCTGTGCGCCGTGCAGCAGTTATGTGCTGGAATATTTATCCCGCTATTTTGAAATAACCGTGTATTTCTATAATCCCAATATATATCCGCCTGAGGAATACGTTAGGCGGGTAAAAGAGCAGAAAAGGCTCATTGCCTCCATGAATTTTGCTCATCCNNTTGCTTTAAATGCTATGAACTGCGCCTTCAGGAGGCGGCAAAGGTTGCACAGGCCGGACGCTTTGACTATTTCACCACCACTCTGTCCATAAGTCCTTTAAAGAATGCGGAAAAGCTAAATGAGATCGGTGAAAAGCTGGCAAAGGAGTACCGTGTCGCTTATCTGCCCTCTGATTTCAAGAAAAAAAACGGATATAAGCGATCTGTGGAGCTTTCTGGAGAATACGGTCTATACAGGCAGGACTACTGTGGCTGTATCTATTCCCAGAAAGAAAGGCAGAAACTTTCTGAAATTTCTTAGACAGGAAATTCCTTTGTAAAATATGCAAAAGACATACTGGTTTGTCTTGACACAAATTGGATATTGTAATAGAATTAACTGCAAGGAGTATAAAAAATTGAGGATAAAGGAGAAAATCTTATGTTATCAAAAACACTGACCGTAGTAAATCCATCTGGACTTCATTTAAGACCAGCAGGGGTACTGTCTCAGACAGCTATGAAATTTAAATCTGATGTAATCATCGAATATGGAGAGAAGAGAATTGTTGCTAAGAGCGTATTAAACGTTATGGCAGCCGGCATTAAGTGCGGAACAGAGATCAAATTGATCTGTGAAGGCGAAGATGAGGCAGCAGCAATGAAAACCATGACAGAAGCGATTGAAAGCGGTCTTGGAGAAATGTAATTCAGTTTTTATTTTATGAAAAAAATTGTACGAGCCCTGGGAAGAGATTCCCGGGGCTTTTTCAATGGAAAAAGGGTGGAATATGAGGGATTATAAGCTTGAAAACTTTGAAAATGAAATAAAGACTTAACAATTGAAAGTACAAACTTAAATAAATTAGAAGTTTATACCAGTGTCCTTAAAAATGCGGAGAGTTGTACCGCGTGGAAAGAAAAAATATTGAAATAAGGAATAATTATCAGATTATATCTTTACATACACTTAAATGTCTAATTATCTGAAAATTTAAAAATAAAACACGTTTACAAGTAGAAAAAAATGTAGTATTATCAACTAAAAATTTACTGTTACATTTTAACACCCAAAAGCAGAGGAAGCAGTCAGGAACGCCCTTCGTGCATACTATTATGCCCGGAAAGCATGGGCAGGAATAAGGAACGCCCTTCGGGCATACCATTATGCCCAAAAAGCATGGGCAAGANNCATGTTTACAATCCCCTAATAAAAAGGCGTTGCCGGGCCTGTATGATCCCCGCTTTGAGCATGATAACTGCGGCATTGGAGCGGTTGCCAACATAAAGGGCGTGAAGTCTCACAGGACGGTGGAACAGGCTCTTCATATCGTAGAAAATCTGGAACACCGTGCAGGTAAGGATGCGGAAGGAAAGACCGGAGACGGAGTGGGAATCATGCTGCAAATCTCCCATAAGTTTTTTAAAAAGGTAACAAAGCCTCTGGGCATAGAGCTTGGAGAGGAAAGGGAATACGGAGTGGGAATGTTTTTCTTCCCCCAGGATGAGCTTGCCAGAAACCAGGCTAAAAAGATGTTTGAGATCATTGTAAAGAAAGAGGGAATTGAATTTTCCGGCTGGAGGGATGTACCCATTCATCCGGAGCTGATCGGTGCCAAGGCTGTGGAGTGTATGCCTTGCATTGCCCAGGGTTTTGTAAAGAAACCGGCTGATACGGCCAAGGGGTTGGAATTTGACCGGAAGCTTTATGTATCAAGGAGGATTTTCGAGCAGAGCAACGACAATACCTATGTGGTTTCCTTAAGCAGCAGAACCATTGTTTATAAGGGAATGTTTCTGGTGAAGGAACTGAGAAGGTTTTTTACGGATCTTCAGGATAAAGATTATGAATCCGCCATTGCAGTGGTTCATTCCAGGTTCAGCACCAACACGAACCCCAGTTGGATGAGAGCCCATCCCAACCGCCTTATTGTACATAACGGCGAGATCAATACCATTCGCGGGAATGTGGATAAGATGATGGCAAGAGAAGAGAATATGGAATCCGAGTATTTCCGGTATGACATGCATAAGGTCCTTCCAATTATTAACCAGGAAGGTTCCGACTCTGCCATGCTTGACAATGCCCTGGAATTTATGATGATGAGCGGAATGGATCTTCCCCTGTCTGTTATGGTGACTATTCCTGCGCCATGGGAACATGACAAATCCATGCCTCAGGAAATTAAGGACTTTTACCGTTACTATGCGACCATGATGGAACCCTGGGATGGCCCGGNNTGATCAGATGATCCTGGCTTCAGAAGTGGGCGCCATTGATATTGAACAGAGCCATGTGGTGAGAAAAGAGCGTCTTCGTCCGGGCAAGATGCTTCTCATTGATACGGTTAAGGGCTGTCTGGTCAGCGATGAGGAGCTGAAAGAATATTATGCGGCCCGCCAGCCTTATGGAGAATGGCTGGATTCCAATCTGATTGAACTGAGAGAACTGTCAATACCCAATAAGGGAGTTCCTGCCATGAGCAGAGAGGAAAGGGCAAAGCTGCAGAAGACTTATGGTTATACCTATGAGGAATACAAGACCATGATCCTTCCCATGGCTTTAAACGGTTTGGAGGCAGTTTCCGCCATGGGCGCAGACAGTCCTCTGGCAGTGTTAAGCAAAAAGCATCAGCCTCTATTCAATTATTTTAAACAGCTCTTTGCCCAGGTCACCAATCCGCCCATTGACTCCATCCGTGAAGAAATTGTTACCTCTACCACGGTTTATGTGGGTGAGGAAGGGAACATTCTGGAGGAGACAGCGGAAAACTGTAAGATACTGAAGGTCAATAATCCAATCCTTACCTGTACTGACTTATTAAAGATTAAGAACATGAAGAAGCCTGGCTTTAAAGTAGAAGTGATTCCAATCACCTATTATAAAAATACTTCCCTGGAAAAAGCCATTGACAGGCTGTTCCTGGAGGCAGACCGGGCGCACCGGGATGGAGCGAATATCATCATCCTGTCTGACCGGGATATTGACGAAAACCATTTGCCAATCCCTTCTCTGCTTGCAGTATCTGCTCTTCAGCAGCATTTGGTCAAGACAAAGAAGAGGACCTCCGTGGCGCTTATCCTGGAAAGCGGAGAGCCAAGAGAGGTACACCACTTTGCCACCTTACTGGGATATGGAGCCTGTGCCATCAATCCTTACCTTGCCCAGGAATCCATACGTTCCCTCATTGAAAACGGCATGCTGGACAAGGATTATTACGCAGCGATAGAGGATTATAACTCTGCAGTTCTTCACGGCATCGTAAAGATCGCTTCGAAAATGGGAATTTCCACCATACAGTCCTATCAGGGAGCCCAGATCTTTGAGGCGATCGGCATTTCAAAGAATGTGGTTGATAAATATTTCACGGATACGGTGAGCAGAGTGGGCGGCATCACTTTGGATGACATTTCCAATGATGTGGATGTCCTTCATTCGGCCGCTTTTGATCCCCTTGGCCTTGACGTGGATTTAACCCTGGACAGCGTGGGTAGCCATAAAGAGAGGGCAGGGCAGGAGGAACATTTATACAATCCTCTTACCATTCATCTCCTTCAGGAAGCTGCCAGAACCGGAAGCTACGAGGTTTTCAAAGAATATACCCGAGCCTTGACGGAAGAGGGGCAGACAGTTAATTTACGAAGCCTTTTGGAATTTGATT
Organism: Hungatella sp. UBA5982; assembly: GCA_002429965.1. Taxonomy (GTDB): domain Bacteria; phylum Bacillota; class Clostridia; order Lachnospirales; family Lachnospiraceae; genus Lacrimispora. The sequence goes on along the minus strand of DJBG01000040.1, from coordinate 3,661 downwards.
ATTCCAAATCAAAGGAAATTCCAGTGGAAGAGGTGGAAAGCGAAGAATCCATTGTTAAACGGTTTAAAACGGGAGCCATGTCCTACGGCTCCATATCCCAGGAAGCCCATGAAACCCTGGCGATTGCCATGAACCGGATCCGGGGAAAATCCAACAGCGGTGAGGGCGGCGAAAGCCTGGAGCGCCTTACCGGAGGGACTGACGGCGTAAACCGCTGCTCCGCCATCAAGCAGGTGGCTTCCGGGCGCTTTGGAGTGACCTCCAGGTATCTGGTCAGTGCCAGAGAGATCCAGATTAAAATGGCACAGGGTGCGAAGCCGGGAGAAGGAGGCCAGCTTCCGGGGCAAAAGGTATATCCATGGGTTGCCAAAACCAGGCATTCGACCACTGGCGTAGGTCTTATTTCTCCGCCGCCTCACCATGATATTTATTCCATTGAGGATCTGGCCCAGCTGATTTATGACTTGAAAAATTCCAATACCGATGCCAGGATTTCTGTTAAACTGGTTTCCGAAGCAGGTGTTGGCACGGTTGCAGCAGGTGTCGCTAAAGCCGGCGCCCAGGCAATCCTCGTTTCCTCCTTTGACGGCGGGACCGGAGCGGCTCCGAGAAATTCCATTTATAATGCAGGGCTTCCCTGGGAGCTAGGCGTGGCAGAGGCCCATCAGACCCTGATCATGAACGGGCTGAGGGATAAGGTGATCCTGGAGACAGACGGGAAGCTGATGACGGGACGGGATGTTGCCATTGCCTGCGCCTTGGGAGCGGAAGAGTTCGGTTTTGCCACGGCTCCCCTTGTGACCATGGGCTGTGTCATGATGAGGGTCTGCAATCTGGATACCTGTCCTGTAGGTATTGCCACCCAGAATCCGGAGCTGCGGAAGCGTTTTAAAGGAAAACCGGAATATGTAATCAACTTCATGTATTTTATTGCAAAAGAGCTTCGGGAATATATGGCAAAGCTTGGTATCCGCAGTGTCGATGAACTGGTGGGTAGGACAGATCTGTTAGNNTTCTGAAAGGGCCGGAAAGGTTGATTTTTCCGCCATTCTTGGAAATTCCTATACAGGTCAGAAGCTTGTGGGCTATGGGCAGAAGCAAGTGTATGATTTTGAACTGGAGAAAACCATAGATGAAAAGATTCTCCTTAAAAAATTAAGGGAAGCCCTTCGGGGAGGCCAGAAAAAGAGCCTCCATATCGAAATCTCCAATACGGACCGGGCATTAGGTACCATATTTGGTTCGGAAATCACCAGACTTTACCCGGAAGGGCTGCTTGAGGATACCTATGCTATCAATTGTACAGGCAGCGGCGGCCAGAGTTTTGGAGCCTTTATTCCCAAGGGGCTTACCCTGGAGCTGGTGGGCGACAGCAACGATTATTTCGGAAAGGGGCTTTCCGGCGGCAAACTGGTGGTTTATCCTCCTCAGGGCGTGAAGTTTAAGGCCGAAGATAACATTGTGATTGGAAATGTGGCCTTATACGGCGCTACCAGCGGAAAGGCATTTATCTGCGGGATCGCAGGTGAACGCTTCTGTGTCAGGAACTCTGGTGCAACCGCTGTTGTAGAAGGAGTGGGAGACCATGGCTGTGAATATATGACAGGCGGGCGCGTGGTGGTACTTGGGCCTACTGGTAAGAACTTTGCGGCAGGAATGAGCGGCGGTATCGCTTATGTGCTGGATGAAAAGAGAGATTTATATAAGAGGCTGAATAAGGAAATGGTTTCCTCTGAAGTGGTTACCAATAAATACGATGTCCTTGAATTAAAAGATATGATCAAGGAGCATGTGGCTTATACCAATTCCGCAAAAGGAAAAGAAATTCTTGATAACTTCGGAGAGCATCTTCCTAAGTTTAAGAAGATTATGCCTCATGATTACAGACGCATGCTGAACACCATTGTCCAGATGGAGGAAAAAGGGTTAAGCAGCGAACAGGCACAGATTGAAGCATTTTATGCCAACACAAAGAAGTAAGGAGGAGCAGAAATGGGAAAGCCAACAGGATTTTTAGAATACAGCAGAAAAACAGGAAAAACCGTAGATCCCAAGGCTCGTATAAAGAATTATAACGAGTTTCACCTGCCTCTTTCCGAAAAAGAACAAAAATGCCAGAGTGCACGCTGCATGGATTGCGGCGTCCCCTTCTGCCAGTCCGGTGTGATCTTAAAGGGCATGGTTTCCGGCTGCCCTCTGAATAACCTGATCCCGGAATGGAATGAGCTTGTATACACCGGGACATGGCAGCAGGCCTACAACAGGCTGAAAAAAACCAACAGCTTTCCTGAATTCACCGCCAGGGTGTGCCCGGCTCCCTGTGAGGCCGCATGTACCTGCGGGTTAAACGGAGACCCGGTGAGCATCAAGGAAAATGAGTATGCCATCATTGAACGCGCTTATGAAAGCGGCATAGCAGGCCCTGTTCCGCCGAAGATCCGCACCGGTAAAAAGGTAGCCGTCATCGGCTCCGGCCCTGCAGGTCTGTCTGCGGCGGACCAGTTGAACAAACGAGGACACAGCGTCACCGTATTGGAAAGAGAAGACCGCATAGGCGGCCTTCTCATGTATGGTATTCCCAATATGAAGCTGGAAAAGCATGTCATAGACCGGAAGGTGGAGATCATGAAGCAGGAAGGTGTGACGTTCCTGACAGGAACCGACATAGGAAAAAACCAGAAGGCCAAAGATCTGTTAAAGGAATATGACCGCATCATCCTGGCTTGCGGGGCTTCCAATCCAAGGGATTTAAAGGTTCCGGGAAGAGATGCGGAAGGAATCTATTTTGCAGTGGATTTCTTAAAGTCCACCACAAAAAGCCTGCTGAATTCCAATTTACAGGATAATAGCCATGTATCCGCAAAAGGAAAGCACGTCATCGTCATCGGCGGGGGCGACACCGGAAACGACTGTGTGGGGACGTCTATCCGCCATGGTTGTGCTTCCGTCACCCAGCTTGAGATGATGCCAAGGCTCCCTGAAAAAAGAACTCTTGACAATAGCTGGCCCGAATGGCCGAAAGTATTGAAAACTGATTACGGCCAGGAAGAATCCATTACCGTATTCGGCAAGGATCCCAGGGTATATCAGACAACGGTAAAGGAGTTTATCAAGGATAAGTCCGGCAAGGTAGTGAAAGCAGTGCTCATGGGTCTGGAGCCTAAATTGGATGAAAAGACCGGCCGCATGAACATGGAACCAGTGACCGGCAGTGAAAGAGAAGTTCCGGCTGATATTGTTTTAATAGCGGCAGGGTTTCTGGGTGCCCAGACTTATGTTGCTGATGCTTTTGGAGTGAAATTAAACGGCAGAAGTAACGTGGAGACTGTAGTCGGGAAATATAAGACAAATGTGGATAAGGTGTTCGCAGCCGGTGACATGCGCCGGGGACAATCACTGGTAGTTTGGGCGATCAGAGAAGGCCGGGAAGTGGCTAAGGAAGTAGACATCAGTTTAATGGGGTACTCCAACCTGGCATAAGCTGGATGGGGTGGTCTAATAAAGAAGAATGAGGCTTTTGCATAATAGCTGAGGGATCAGCTATAGGGCAAAGGCCTCTTTTTTATAATGGTATAAAAATGAAATCTTCCTTATTAACAATCGATTCCAGCCTTCCTGGCCTGACTGCACAAGTCCCTGGCTTTTAGCGTATATTCTTTTC
>DJBG01000135.1 GCA_002429965.1 Hungatella sp. UBA5982 | reverse complement strand
TGCTGGAGGTATAGGTCCGGTAAAGCACGTTTCCTACAATGTTTGTAAGAAATGTAGATAATCCGTGAAAGCCCTGTCCGTTATTGGTGATCCATGCATCATTTACAAAAGGCTGTGACCAGTTGCTGTCACCGGTCATAACGGTAGTCTGGAGACGTGGGAAATTGGCTTTTAAAGCTTCCTGGGCCGCTCTGGTGGCTTCATCCACCACGCCGTCTTCGCCGCTGCCTTCCCCTTCTTTTCCAATGTCTATGCCGGCATTTGCCAAAGCGGTTTCTGCTTCTTCCGTAGTTACGCCCTGTGTCTGGGTGTTTGTCTGGGTCTGAGCCTCAGACTGCCCTTCGCTCTGACTGATGGCGACACCATTCTTAAATCCCGGTCCATATGCTTCATCTGCCCNNAGGGAAGCTTGTCCAGAAACAAGAGCGGCCGTCAGGCAGAGTACCATCAGGCTGCGTGTCAGTTTACGCATAATATATAACCTCCTGAATTCTTATAAATAAAAAGTATATTCTTTTATACTCTAACACAATTAGGCCTAAAATGCTATATACGATTTACAATTATTGGGGAATATAGTACAATAAGGCGGAAATGTAAATTGGTAAAGCAAGGAGAAAAGCCAGCATGTACCAGGAAAATTTGAAAAAAAAGGTCCTTTCCGGACTGTTCTGGAAAGTGATGGAAAACGGTGGTACCCAGGGGATTCAGTTCCTTGTATCGGTTCTGCTGGCCAGGATGCTGACGCCGGCAGAGTCCGGAGAAGTCATGCTCATCATGATATTCATTACCATTGGAAATGTGTTTGTTCAAAGCGGTTTTAATACCTCCTTAATCCAGAAGCGGACGGTAGATGAGGCTGATTATTCGTCTGCATTTTATATCAGCGCGGCCATTGCCTTTGTTTTATATGTGATCCTTTTTTTCACTGCCCCGGCCATTGCTTCTTTTTACGGACAGCCTGTTTTTATTCCGGTGCTGCGGGTCCTTTCCGTGACCCTGTTTTTTGGCGCCGTTACCTCCGTGCAGTCTGCTGTGGTCGCCAGGAATATGGAGTTTCGGAAGCTTTGTCTGGCAAGTCTTTTTGCCGCCCTTTGTTCCGGTATCATCGGCGTTTTTCTGGCATATAAGGGGCAGGGTCTATGGGCCCTTGCCATGCAGCAGTTTTTTTACAGCTTTTTCTTAATGATCATGCTGGCATTTCTGGTGAAGTGGAGGCCAAGGCTGCTGTTTTCCGTTAAAAAGGCGGGAGAATTGTTTTCCTATGGCTGGAAAATACTTTGTTCCGGCCTTATTGATACAGTATTTAATAATGTTTACGGGCTAGTCATCGGGAAATTATATAATTCTGCCATGATGGGGCAATACTCAAGAGGAAACCAGTTTCCTGCCCTGATTGCAAACAATCTTGGGGCGGCCATCCAGTCGGTTATGCTTCCGGCTTTTTCGGCCAGCCAGGAAGACAAGGAGAGGTTAAAGCGCATGGTGAGAAGATCCATTGTCACCAGCTCTTACCTGGTATTTCCCATGATGGCCGGCTTGATTGCTGTGGCGGAGCCTATGGTAAAGCTGCTTTTAACGGATCAGTATTTACCCTGTGTCCCCATGCTCCGGCTGCTGTGCGTAGCCTATGCAACCTGGCCCCTTCATGTGGCAAATTTGCAGGCAATTAATGCCATGGGGAAAAGTGAGGTATTCCTCAAGCTGGAAATAATAAAGAAAGCGGTCAGCATGGCTGCCCTTCTCATCAGCATCCCTTTTGGGATATACACCATGGTGGCTTTAAGGGCAGTGACCGATTTCATCTGTACCTTTATCAATGCATATCCCAATAAAAAGCTTTTAAACTACAGCTTTTTCGAGCAATGGAAGGACGTGCTTCCTTCTCTTTTTCTGTCAGCGGTGATGTGCCTCATGACTTACGGAATACAGTATGTAATAGAAGGAACCTNNTTTTGTACCTGTGCCGTCTCTCCGGGATCATGAAACAGTAGGCAGGGTGGTTTTAAGTTTACTTTTTAAGCCGGATATTGTAGAATAAAGGAACATTGTGAGGGAATTTGTGTGAAATACCCGGTGGGTATCCCTTTATGCCCAAATACTGTTGGTAATTAAGAGGAAAATAAATGGAACGAAAAAATGTGGCCTGGAATATGATCGGAAGCCTGGTTTATGCCGGTTCCAGCATGCTCCTTACAGCTCTTGTCAACCATCTCATAGGAACGGAGCAGGGAGGAATCTTTGGCTTTGCCTTCAGCACCTTCGGGCAGCAGATGTTTCTGGTAGCCTATTTTGGCATGAGGCCGTTACAGAGCACGGATACAAGCAAAAGCTATACGTTTTCTGAATATCGTCTGGCCCGGTTCGTTACCTGTTCCATGGCAGTCCTTTTTGGAACGTGTTATATCATTTTTAATACCCTGTCTCCGTCGGCAGGCTATACAACCCAAAAAGCTGTGGTGGTATTTTTGATGGTGCTGTATAAGGTACTTGACGGGTTTGCCGATGTATATGAATCGGAGTTCCAGAGAAATGGACGGCTGTATCTTACAGGACAGGCCATGGCTCTCCGTACCCTGCTTTCCGTGTGCTGCTTTTTAGGAACCCTGGCTGTAACGAAGGAACTTATATTTTCCTGTGTGGTCGCGGTCTTATCCCAGGGAGCAGGAATCCTGCTGTTTGATAAAAGAGCGGCAGAGCATGTCCCCGGAATTGTGTTTACCAGGACTCCTGGCAGGCAATGGAAGCTTTTAAAGGATGGGTTTTTGCTGTTTTTGTCCGTTTTTTTGGACGGGCTCATTTTTGCCATGGCAAAATATGCGGTGGATGCCCGGATGACTTCCACAGACAACGCCGTTTTTGTGGCTATTTTTATGCCGACCTCGGTCATTAACCTGGCGGCCAACTTTGTGATCCGTCCTTTTTTGACCAGGATGTCTTACCAATGGGAAGAGAGGAACTTTGGGGAATTCAAGTCCGGCCTAAAGCAGCTTTCCGGTATCATATTCCTTCTTACGGTGATTGCCCTGGCTGGTGCCTGGGTGCTTGGGGTTCCTGTGCTGGGAGCTATTTCCAATGTGGATCTTAAACCGTATAAATCCGGGCTTCTATACATCGTGCTTGGCGGCGGTTTCTTTGCGGTTATGAATCTGTTTTATTATGTGCTTGTTATCATGAAAAAGCAGAAGGGGATCTTTTTCGGCTATGTGCCGGTCTGCATCCTTTCCTTCTTTCTCTCCTTCTGGTTGGTGGGAGTGGGAGGGATCAACGGAGGAGCCTTCTCCTATATGCTTGAAATGATGATTCTTATGCTTTGCTTCATGGGACAGGCAATCCGTGTCTTTATTACAGAGGAAAAAGGGAGGCTGGAGCGGAAAAAATGATGGATAAGGTACTGGTAGTGATACCTGCATACAATGAGGCTTTAAATATTGAACGTGTAGTAGGAGAAGTTATTGAGAACTATCCCATGTTTGATTATGTGATCATCAATGACGGTTCCACCGATCACACGGCGGATATCTGCAGAAGGCGTGGCTGGAAGATCATTGACTTACCTATGAATCTGGGACTTGCCGGAGCATTCCAGACAGGGCTTAAATATGCCCACAGGAGGGGGTACCGGTATGCCATACAGTTTGACGGGGACGGGCAGCACCGGCCGGAATATATTCTGCCCATGAAAGAGAAGATGGATGAGGGCTACGATATTGTTATCGGCTCCAGGTTTGTGACGGGGAAGAAGCCCCATTCCATGCGGATGCTTGGAAGCAGGCTCTTAAGCGGCTCCATCTGGTTCACCACGGGAATAAAGGTCAGTGATCCTACCTCCGGGATGCGCATGTTCAGCAGGAAGATGATCAAGGAATTTGCTGATGGCTTAAATTACGGCCCGGAACCGGATACGATATCCTATTTGATCAGCAAGGGGGCAAAAGTCGCGGAAATCCCTGTAATCATGGATGAACGGATTTTGGGAGAGAGCTATTTGAATCCGGTCAATGCGGCCAGGTATATGGGAAAGATGCTGTTTTCCATACTGCTGGTACAAAGCTTCCGTATTAGGGACAGGAGATAAAGGAAGGGAGAACGTAACATGACAGTTTTGCTACGCTGCGTACTGATATGCGTTTCCATATTGCTTACATTTTATGTGCTTAGAAGAATACGCCATTCCAAGATGAAGATAGAGGATTCTATCTTCTGGGTGATGTTTGCCTTTCTTTTGGTAGTGTTCAGCTTATTCCCGCCATTAGCTGATTTCATATCCCGGTTGGTGGGGACCTATTCCACCGCCAACTTTATCTTTACCTTCATGATTTTCATCCTGCTGGTAAAGGTTTTCTTCCAGTCTGTCAAAATATCCCAGCTGGAGCGGAGAATGACGGAGCTGATCCAGATGCTTGCTCTGGACCGGGAAGAGGACAGGGAGAAGGAGGAAGGTCATCGTGAAGCTCATTCTGAATAAAAAGGGATTGTTGCTTACGGCGGGAAGCATTTTCTTTCTCGCCTTTCTTTTTATAAAAACCTATCAGGAAACCATTGTGGGGATTCCATCCCCGGAATTTGAGGCAGTCCGCCGCTTTTACTGGTGGATAATTGTGTTTGGATGTGGATTTCTGGCTTGCCTGGGAGCGGTCTTGTGGATACTTGAGACTCCCCCGTTCTTTTTATTTCCAGGGACAGTGGTGATTCTTGGTCTGTTTTATATGATGGTTCTGACTCCCTTTTCAACGCCCGATGAGGCGGTTCATTTTACCAGCGCATACCGGCTCTCCAGCCAGCTTATGGGAAAACCGGCTGTGGCTGATGACGCCTTTCTTTCCCATGCAAATGAAGAGGAGAAAGAGAGGATCAGCCGCGGGGCCAATGTTCTGGTGCGGAGCGGCGATGACGTTCCAGGGCTTTATACCAGTGTGGGACGGGCCACATACAACTTAGTCCTTAAGGAGATGTTTTCCCTTGATAACAGCCAGGGGATGACGGTCCGCTATGAAATACCGGTGAACACCACACCTGTGGTTTACCTTCCTCAGGCCATTGGGATCTGCCTTGCCAGGCTGCTCCACTTGGGATACATCCCATTGGTATACCTTGGCAGGCTGTTCAATCTACTGGCTTTTGCAGGTATGGCAGCCTTAGCAGTGAGGATCATGCCCTTTAAAAAAGAGCTTTTCATGGCGGTATCATGCCTTCCCATGACCCTTCATCTGGCAGCTTCCTTTTCCTATGATACGGCCTTTATCGGCCTGTCCATGCTTTTTCTGGCCTGGTGCTTTTACCTGGCCTTTGAGAAAGAGAAAGTGACTGTAAAGGATACGGTTCTTCTTGCCCTTTTGCTGATCCTTCTGGAGCCTGGAAAAATCGTTTATTTACCTGTAGCCGGGATCTGCCTGTTTATTCCCTCTTCCAAATTCAAGTCCAGGAAGAATTACTGGATCTCCGTCATAGGCGTCATAATTTCTGTCGTTCTGGCAGTGTATCTGGTAAACCGTTTGGTCCTTTCTGCGTGGGCGACCACTACGGAAAGCTATGTGGGGTGGAGTGAAGCAGCAGGGTATACGCTGCAGGATGTGTGGGAACACCCCTATCGTATCTTTTTAGTATACTATGAGACTCTTGTGACTCAGTTTGATTATTACCTGACCACCATGCTTGGAGGGTTTCTGGGCAATTTGGATCCTAATCTGACGGTGCCTCCCTTCTGCCTCTCGATTCTGTGGTATGTGCTCCTGGTCAGTGTGATAAGGAGGGAAGGGGAAGAGGCCCCCATGTCAGGCGGACAGAAGCTTTGGATGGTTTTCCTGGTGTTTTTAAGCGCCTGCCTGGTTATGGCCTCCATGCTTTTAGGCTGGACGCCAAGGGAGCTTACCTATATAACGGGCGTACAGGGAAGGTATTTTATTCCTCTGCTGCCCCTTGTGCTGCTGGTCGTATTTGACAAGCGCCTGGTCATAAACCTGGATTTAAGGAAAAGCGCATGGTATTTAGAATGCTTTGTGAGCATCTATGCCCTGATACGCATCTGTTCCACGTCGTGTCTGCGCTATTGATTCACGTGAAGGCAACGAGCCAAAGTCAAGCTCGCCTGACCTTGGCGGCTGCTCGCGGAGTATTCAACTGGAAGGTAGGAATTTGCAATGGAAGAAAAAATGCAGGAAAAAACCGTTGATGTGATCATTCCCGTATATAAGCCGGATGAGAAGTTAAAGCTTTTGCTGAGACGCCTGGGAAAACAGTCATACCCTATCCGGCGGATCATCATCATGAACACGGAACGGTCTTATTGGAAGGAAGAGGAATATAGCTGGGTTCCCAATCTAGAAGTACATCATGTGACAAAAGAGGAGTTTGACCATGGCGGCACCAGGAATCAGGGAGCCGGTTATTCTGAGGCGGATATTATGGTATTTATGACCGATGACGCAGTTCCGGCAGATGGGAATTTAATAGGAGCGCTGGTAAGGAGTTTTGACCAGACCGGAAAGGGCAAAGAAAAGGTGGTTATGGCCTACGGAAGGCAGCTGCCGAATTCTGACTGCGCCCTGGCAGAGCAGTATACCCGTTCCTTTAATTACCCGGAACAAAGCAGGGTAAAGACAGGCGGGGATTTAAAAGAGCTGGGAATCAAGACCTTTTTTGCCTCAAATGTCTGCTGTGCCTATGACCGGGCCGCATTTTTGGAGGCAGGCGGATTTATCAGCCGGACTATTTTTAATGAAGACATGATTTATGGGGGAAATGCGGTAAGACACCGGGGGCAGGCGGTGGCCTACGAAGCCGGAGCAAAAGTGTACCATTCCCACAATTACGGCTGCATAGCCCAGTTTAAGCGGAATTTTGACCTTGCGGTTTCCCAGGCGGACCACCCTGAGGTGTTTGAAGGAATCCGTTCGGAAGGCGAGGGGATCCGTCTTGTGAAAAAGACCTGTGCCTGGCTTGTAAAGGAAAGGAAGCCGTGGCTTGTTCCCGGAGTGATTGTAAAAAGCGGTTTTAAATACATGGGATATCTTATGGGAAAGCGGTACCGCAGTCTGCCAAAGAGGCTGGTTTTAAGCTTTACCATGAACAGGGAATATTGGAAAAAAGAAAGATAAAACACAGAGAAAAGCAGTCCGCAAGAAAGCCGGACTGCCATGCTGCTAAAAAATAGGCTCAAGATATACTTTGAGCCTATTCTTTATTTTAAGGATACTTTCAAATGGTTCAATTATGCCTTGAATTTCTCCTTTGGGCTATCATGAGGGAAATGGGGATTTGTCATACTCAATCCTCAAATATTGGTTCAATCCGCTCCATAATAAGCCCTATTCTGTCCTTAGCGTCCGGCATAAAAAGAGAAGCGATAGAAACAACCATTTTTTTCTTTGTATTGACGTAAATCACGTTTCCCCCGTCTCCCAGGGCGGCATAGATATGCTCTTTATCATCAATAATCCACCACAGGTAGCCATAAGACAGACTACCCCACCTGATGTGCTCCATTGTGCTCATTTCTATCCATTTTTCCGGTACAATTTGTTTACTTTCCCATATTCCGCCATTTAAGTACAATTGGCCTATTTTTGCCATATCCGCAGGCGTCAGGAAGAGGCCCCAGCTTGCCGTATTTATTCCCTGCGGGTCAACAACCCAGCCACTGATATTTTTATCTTTCATAACGGCGATATGCTCTTCTTTATTACGCAGCACCACATTGTGCGGAACGTTGATTCCCAGTGGCGAGAATAAATTTTCTGCAGCGAAATCAAGTACTGGCTGACCCGTCGCTTTTACAAGAATGCCCGACAGGATGTGTGTTCCTATGATGGGAGAATACATAAATTCTCCTGTATGTTTCTCGCCTCCCAATAAATCAAGGGCGGCATTTACCCAGTTATCGCTTGCAAAAAACTCCTCGTATGGCTCGGACTGGTATTTATATGAGGCCGTCATGGTAAGCAAATTTTTNNTTTTTCTTGATTCATATAATTTCCTCCTTTAAGTTATAAAGGATATCCTTAAAATAAAGATAAGTGAATTAAAAATGATTTGCAAGACCTATTTTTAAAAAATTAAAATAATAACAATCATCTGCGATAACCTTTCTGGCAGTCCGGTAAAAAACTGGACTGTTTTCCGTTTATTTTTTCTTCATGATTTAGTATAATGATTATAGTGTCATATGAAAAAGGGGATAACCATGGAAAACAGAAAGAAGAGCCTGCTGCTGCTGGTTTTGGGGGGATTGTTCAGTATCGTGTTTCTTACGCTTTTGACCACCTCCTTTTACGGATATGTATTAAAAAAGATCGGAGTTGAACATGCGGAAAATACCAGGACCTACCGGTATCATTATGTCATGATCATCAATAACCTGGATTCCCAGTTCTGGAATGACGTGTATGAAAGCGTGCGGAAAGAAGCTGCCTTACACGATGCTTATGTAGAGCTTAAGGGAAGGAACCAGTCGTCGGAATATACTGCCGTGGATTTTATGGATATGAGCATAGCGGCAAAGGTGGATGGGATCCTGCTGGAATTTACGGGAGAAGAAAAACTTGAGGAACGGATCAATGAAGCGGCTGCAAAAGGAATCCCTGTGGTAACCATATTAAACGATGCACCTGCCACGGACCGGAAAAGCTATGTTGGAATCAATTCCTATGAGCTGGGGCAGGAATACGGGAATCAGATTTTAAAGATATTACCCCAGGATTCCAGGAAGGCCAGAGTGATGATGCTCCTTCATGACAATTCCATTGACAGCAACCAGTCCCAGATTTTTAATCAGATCAACAACCGGATGGTCACTTCAAGGGAAACCGCGGACCGTATTAAGGTGGAAGAGATCAAGATCCCCTCCGGCCGTGCCTTTGAAGCCGAGGAAATTGTACGCAACTTATTTCAGAATCCCCAGGGCCCCCCGGACATCATTGTCTGCATGGATGAAGTAGATACGGAGGCCGTGTACCAGGCGGTCATCGACTATAACAGCGTAGGCAAGACTCAGGTCATCGGCTATTATAAATCAAAGGCAGCCTTAGAGGCGGTGAGAAAGGGGACGATGGCAATGACCCTGTACATTGACACCGGCCAGATGGGGAAATTCAGCGTGCAGGCCCTTACCGAGTCCATACACGACGGGAGGACCAATTCCTTTTACAGTGTGGACCTTCAGTTTGTAACTAAGGAAAATGCGTCAGATTTCATGAGTAATTAGTGGAGCGGCTATGAAAAATAAATGGGAACACCTTTGGGAAAACCTGCCGATCGCCCGTAAGCTGTTTTTGGAAATTGCGGTGACGGCAGCCACGCTTTTTGCCAGCAATCTGTTTATCTACGCACAGATCAACCAGATGGTAGAGCGGATGAATTCTGTATACATAAGCAATGTGAATCTCAATGAGCTGTCGGATGTTTTTTCCGATGTGCAGAATTTCATGTACAAATACTTACAGGTAAAGGATTCTGAGTCCTTGACCGATTATTACCGGGCGGAGCAGGATTACAGGAAGCTGTTAGAGGGGCTTAATGTTACTGTGACTGATAATCAGATTCAGATCCTGGAGAAAAACATCCGCAACATGTCGGACAGCTATCTGGCTCTTACGGATGAGACCGTACAGGCCAAGCGCGGGCAGAATGTAGAAAAATACAAAAGTTCCTACGAATCCGCCCTAAAGCTCTACCAGTTCATCAACCGTGACATTTCGGTCTTAAACAGCCGGCAGTTTAAAAATAATTCCGCCAGCTACCAGACCCTGCAGGCGGCCCTTCAGTATNNTCATAAGTACTGTGATCTTAATGATCGTTATGATCATAAGCCTGACGGTCATGATGATGATGACAAAAGATATCGTCACCCCTCTCACTAACCTGGCCCATACGGCAAAGCTGGTAGGACAGGGAAATTTTCACGTAAAGGTGCCGTCCATAGGGTCAGGAGATGAGCTGGGGATTGTGACCGGTACATTTAACCAGATGGTGGACAGTTTGGACGAGTATGTGAATAAAATTAAAGAGAGCGCGGAAAAAGAACAGGAGATGAAGGAACGGGAGCTTTTAATGGAGAACCATTTAAAAGAAGCCCAGTTAAAGTATCTTCAGTCTCAGATCAATCCCCATTTTCTTTTTAATTCTTTAAACGCCGGGGTTCAGCTTGCCATGATGGAGGATGCAGAGAAAACCTCAGTTTTTATGGAAAAGATGGCTGATTTTTTCCGCTATAATGTGAAAAAGGGTTCAAGGGATGCCACCATCCGTGAAGAGGTGGAGGCAGTAGAGAACTATGTTTATATATTGAATGTCCGTTTTGCTGGGGATATCCGCTACCATTCCAGAATTGATGAAGATGCAATGGATTTTTCCATCCCAAGCATGATTTTGCAGCCCCTGGTGGAGAATGCGGTGACCCACGGAATCCGGAATATCGAACGGCCGGGAGAAATTTATTTAACCGTGGAGAACCATGAGGAGAACATAGAGATCCGTATCAGGGATAACGGGACCGGAATGGAAAAGGAAACCCTTGACAGGATCTGCGCCGGAGGTCAGGCCGCGGAGGGAACGGATTCTACCGGGATCGGCATTCACAATGTTATTTCCAGGCTGGAGCTTTATTATAATGCTGACGGTATTTTCCATATATGCAGCGAGGGGAAGGATAAAGGAACCACTGTGGTATTAAGGATTCCAAAAAGAGGGGGAGATGTACATGTTTCGAATACTGGTAGCTGATGATGAGGGGATCATGCTGGAATCCATCAGTCATATTATAAAGTCCAATTTCGGCAGCGATTGCGAGATCGCCTGTGTCAAGACAGGCAGGGCGGTCATTGAGCAGGCCGGTTCCTTCCGGCCGGATATTGCATTTGTGGACATCCAGATGCCTGGATTAAACGGCATTCAGGCGATTAAGGAGGTGCGTAAATTCAACCCTTCCGTAGTATTCATTATCATAACTGCCTATGATAAATTTTCTTATGCCCAGGAAGCGGTGAACTTAGGGGTTATGGAGTTTATTATGAAGCCGGTCAATAAAAAGAAAATACTGGATGTATGTGTAAAGGCCATGCACCAGGTGGAAGAGGCAAGACAGAGGCTGAGCGACGATTTGAGGATCAGGGAAAAGCTTGAAATCGTAATTCCCATGATCGAGAGCGGGTTCATCTACAATGTGCTGCAGGATGACCTGGAGCTCTCTAAGAACGGATATATTGAGATGCTGGACATAAAAAGTCCTTATGGCTTCATGGTTGTCCTGGAATTTGGGGACAGCATTGAGGGAGGGACCATGACCAATGCCATAGGAGTCAGCGTCCGGGTGAATAAGTATTATTCCATGGTCAGAGAGATTGTTAAGGATTATTTTGACTGTGTCATTGGACCTGCAATGGGAAACCGGCTGGTACTGTTCCTTTCCTTTGAACATGAAAAGGTACGGTATGAGGAGCGGGTGGAAATCATTACAAGGACCCGGAATATGATCCATAAGCTGGAAAGCACCACGGACATCAAATGCAGGGGAGGGATCGGCTCTGTAAAGCCTCTGGAAGGGATCCGGGACTCCTATAAAGAGGCCTTAAAATCTCTGCGGGAAAGTGACAGCCATGTGGTGCATATCACGGACATCCCGGTGGTGGCTGATTATGACGGGGAATATCCCCTGGACTTAGAAAACCAGTACCTTCAAAGGGGGACAAAGGCGGACAGGGAAGGAGCTTTGGCCTGTGCCGGCGAATTTTTTGACTGGATGCTGGTTCACGACGGTAATGTGAGGTCCAATATTGAGGTAAAGATACTGGAGCTGGTCATGTGGCTTGAGAGACGGGCTTTTGAAGCAGGGAGTGTCCGTTATGGCTTCCGTTACAGGGAGAGCTATTTAGAAGAACTGAAGGAAGCTGCCGATACAGAAGCGCTTAGGCGCTGGTTTTTAAATAAGACAAGGGAGGTATGCGAAAACATCAGCACTTCCAGGGAAAGAGAATATGAAAATGTGGTTTCCAGGGTCAAGAGTTATATTGATGAGAATTACGCCAAGGACCTTTCCCTTGATGATGTTTCCAGAATGGTTGACATAAGTCCTTATTATTTCAGTAAATTATTCAAGCAGGAGGTGGGGGAGAATTTCATAGAATATGTAACCAGAACAAGGATTAAGAATGCCCGGCGTCTTCTGGAAGATTCCAGATACAGCATCAAGGAGGTGTGTATCATGTCCGGCTATAGTGACCCCAATTATTTCAGCCGGATATTCAAAAAGTATGAAGGGATGACGCCAAGCGAGTATAGGGAGAGGTAAGTGTATGAAAATGGGTCGAGGGAGATTGTTACTGGTGATGATACTCTGCTGCACCCTGATGGCAGGGTGTGGAAATGCCAGGGCAGAGACAGAAACCGAGGTTTCAGTAAAGGCCGGGGATAGGCCCTTACAGATTGGGTTAAGCATTGATTCCTTTGTGATCGAGCGGTGGATCAGGGACCGGGATGTTTTTGTGTCAACCGCAAAGGAGCTGGGGGCTGAAGTGAATGTACAAAACGCCAACGGGGATGTGAACGAGCAGATCGAACAGATTAAGTACTTCATAAAAAAGCAGATGGATGTGATTGTGGTGGTGGCAGGGGACTGTGAAGCCCTGTCCGATGTCGTGAAAAAGGCAAATGATGCCGGAATTAAGACCATGAGCTATGACCGGCTGATCCAGAATGCGGACAGTGATATGTACATATCCTTTGACAACAGGGAGGTCGGAAAACTCATGGCGGAAAGCCTGGTAAGAGACATTCCTGACGGGGGCAAGATATTCATGATCCAGGGCCCTGAATCGGATCATAATGTGGCAATGGTCCGTGAGGGCTTTGAATCCGTGATAAAGGGGAAAAATCTTGAGATGGTTTATAAAAGCAACTGTGAGGGCTGGCTTTCGGAGCATGCCTTTGACTATGCCAAGGAAGCGCTGGAAAAACACCCGGATGTGAAAGGGATCATGTGCGGCAATGATGATCTGGCGACCCAGGTTTTCCGCGCCCTGTCTGAGGACAGGATGGCAGGAACGGTCTGTCTGGTGGGTCAGGATGGGGATCTGATGGCCTGTCAGAGGATCGTGGAAGGAACCCAGAATATGACTGCCTTCAAATCCATAGAGGAAGAGGCCAGAATTGCAGCGGAATACGCAGTGAAGCTTGGCAAGGGGGAGCCTTTGGAGGGTATTNNATTGTAACAACCATTGACGATGGAACCTATGATGTTCCCAGCCTGGAGCTAAAGCCGGTGTCAGTAACCAGGGAAAATATGGATTCCGTCATCATTCAGGGAGGATTCCATGGAAGGGAAGACGTATACCTGAATGTGAAACAGCAGTAATAGTTTCTTGCCGTGAAAAAGTCCTGAGCATTCAGGGCTTTTTTTATTATGGGCTTTAGCTTATTGCGCATGGGTGAGTTTTACTTCAGGGGATCATGGTATTGTATGCTGCAAAGGGGAATACTTTGTGATCCGTCACGGTTATATATATATCATAATAAAAATGTTGTGATGCCACTTTTTTTAGTCATTTTACAAACGTTTTGTATCGTATTAAAATGAAAGTATATTAAATATATACATAAAAGGCAAAAGGAGAGAAATCAAACATGGCTGTAAAGTATATTCCGGAACCGTTCAGAATTAAAATGGTAGAACGAATTAAAATGTTAACTCAAGAGGAACGGATTGAAAAAATCAAAGAGGCTAAGTATAATATGTTCGGTCTAAGGGGTGAAGATGTTTATATTGACCTTTTAACTGATAGCGGGACCAATGCTATGAGCGATGACCAATGGTCAGGCATCATGAGGGGCGATGAGGCATACGCCGGTTCATCCAGTTACTATAAATTATTAGATGCTGGTAAGGATATATTCGGTTATGATTTTATACAACCGGTTCATCAGGGGCGTGCCGGCGAAAAGGTCCTTTTCCCTATCTTCCTTTCCAAAGGTAAATATGCTATTTCCAATATGTTTTTCGATACAACAAGAGCTCATGTAGAACTGGCAGGAGCCAGAGCCATCGACTGTGTGGTAGAAGAAGCAAAAAATCCTTCTGTAAGAGCTCCTTTTAAAGGCAACATGGATGTTGTTAAATTAGAAAAGCTAATCAATGATCTGGGTGCTGAAAATGTTGGTCTTGTTGTAATGACCATTACTAACAACTCAGCAGGTGGTCAGCCTGTTTCTATGGCAAACATGAGAGAGGTATCAGAAATTTGTAAAAAGTATCATATCCCTCTTAATATTGATGCTGCCAGATATGCCGAAAATGCCTTTTTCTTAAAGCAGCGGGAAGAAGAATGCAAAGATATGTCTATTAAAGAAATTGTCAACAAGATTTTCAGTTATGGCGACATGTTTACAATGTCTGCCAAAAAGGATACAATTGTAAATATCGGTGGTCTGATTGGAGTAAAAGATGGCAATTCACCAATTATATTAAAAATAAAAGCTAACTGCATTTCATTTGAAGGATTTTTTACTTATGGGGGACTTTCCGGACGTGATCTTGAAGCTCTGGCAATTGGACTTTATGAAGGAATCGATGAAAACTACTTAAGATACCGCATCGGTCAGATGGAATACCTGGCAGGTAAATTAGACGAGGCAGGAATCGCTTACCAATCGCCGGTTGGCGGTCATGGGGTCTTTGTGGATGCGGCAGCATTTTTCCCGCATATCCCGTATAATGAATTCCCTGCCCAGGTGCTTGCAATAGAGCTTTACAAAGAGGCTGGAATCCGTACCTGTGACATAGGTTCCTTTATGCTGGGCAACGATCCTGATACCGGCGTTCAGCTTCATTCCGAGTTTGAATTCACACGCTTTGCGATTCCCCGCCGGGTTTATACACAGGCACATATTGACATCATGGCTGATGCATTAATCGCAATCAGGCAAAGAGCAACCGAAATCAAACGCGGATACCGCATCACCTGGGAGCCGCCGATTTTACGTCACTTCCAGGCATCTTTGGAACCCATCGAATATTAAGAATATATCCGACATTAGGGGGTATTTACTATGCGTGATCAGTGGAACAGCAGAACAGGCTTTTTATTCGCAGCAATTGGGGCTGCGGTAGGATTAGGTAATTTATGGAGATTTCCGTTTCAAGCTTATAAAAATGGTGGAGGAGCATTCTTTCTTCCATACTTTGTAGCTATTATTACATGTGCTGTTCCTTTAATGATCATGGAATACACCTATGGTCGGAGAATACGCGGCGGTTCTACAAAGGCATTTGCCAAACTTAAAAAGAATTTAGAGTTAATTGGCTGGGTACAGGTTATGGTACCTCTCGTGGTCATGATGTTCTACAGCACCATCATATCCATATCCGTTGTCTTTATGATCTACTGCATCGGGCATGCCTTCGGTATGGTAAACTGGATGAGCAATCCGGGACCACTGTTAGGTGTTATCACCGGGCAGGCCCAAAATGCGTTCGACTTTGCAAGCGGTATCAGTCTTTATATGCTGGGTGCAGTGGCTGTCGTGTGGTTTTGTAACTGGGCCATTGTCCGGCGTGGAATTTCAGGAGGGATTGAAAAAGCCTCAAAGATATTCACTCCTCTGCTAATGATTTTAATGGTAGTTTTTATGATTAACTCCATGAGGTTAGAGGGCGCCGGCATAGGGCTAAATGCATTATTTACACCGGATTTTTCTAAAATTTTAAACCCAAGTATATGGGTTGCAGCATATGCACAGGTATTTTTCTCCACCACACTTGCAGTTGGTGTTATGATTGCTTACGGCTCTTATCTGGGAGAAAAACAGGATATTGTAAACAACTCATTTATCACCGTACTGTCANNACTGTCAAACAGCTCCTTTGATATTGTTGCAGGGATTACCGTATTTTCAACCCTGGGATTTTTGGTCAATAAACAAGGAGTCTCTTTTGACTCGTTTGGAACCGGAGCCGGAGTTGCTTTTATCGCATTTCCTATAGCGATTTCAACGATGTCATCCAACATTGCGGTTCAAGGTATTTTAGGATTTTTATTTTTCTTTTGTTTATTTATTGCCGGTATTTCCTCCAGTATTTCTATGCTTGAGGCATTCAATACCTCAGCCTTAGATAAGTTTAAGATTTCACGTAAAAAATTAACCAACATCATATCCATTGCCGGTTTTATTGGAAGTGCGACCTTTGCTACATACTGCGGATTTAATTTCATTCTGGACCTTGTGGACTCTTACGTGGCAAACTATGTGATCGCTACTCTTGGACTTGTGGAAGTTATTGCAATCAGTTACATTTATGGTACGGAGAAACTCAGGGAAGATGCAAACCAATATTCTGACTTCAAGATCGGTAAATGGTGGGATTACTTACTAAAATACTTTACCCCCATACTGTTGGGAATTACCGTTGTTACAAATTTTGTGTCCGGTATTATGAAGATGTTTGGTATGGAATCTATAACATTGATATCTAATATTGTATTTGGTTGGGGAACAGTTGTACTTATGATCGGTGTTGCTGTTGTATTCTGTAAACGCCCATGGCAAGCTGACATTGAATAATTTATAGATTTAATAATTCGATATACAAGGGGGAAATTACTATGAATCCATTTGCATTGATTATGATGATTGTTGGCTGTTCCGTTGTATGGGGTGGACTGTTTCTATGCGTGGGCATTGCCCTGACTAAAAAACCGGAAGAATAAACAAGGCAGAAATATGANNTTGAAAACTAACCCAGGTTAGTCTTGCAATATCCCTTTTACTTTACACATTTGTCAGCTGTCATTAATAGAAGCCAATTGCAGAAAAGTTTTAATAAAAGGATTCTCATTAGATTTCTGGTACATGGCAACAAAATTCCCTGGATCAAAATCCTTTAAATTAATAGCTTTAACATTTGGTGTTAAATGCTTGATGCAAATACTCGGTAAGAATGCCACACCCAGCCCGGATTCTACCATTAATATCTGTGATTCCAAGCTATTGGCGTTGATAATATCTTTGATGTTAAGGCCGGCCGTCATCGTAAATTGTCTTAAAATATCCAGGGAACAAGGACCTGAATCTTCACTTAAAGTAATTAATGTACATTCATTCAGTGAATCAGCTGATATGGTATCAAACCGGGCAAGCTGATGCTTTTTATTTACAATGATATACATCGTAGAAGGAAAAACCTGCTTCACCACGGTTTCATCAGGCGATACAAAGGCGGGACTAAAGGGAAGAGTAAAGACTATATCTAATTTTCCGGCTTGTAAATTAGTAATAAGGTCGTTATAGCTATACTTAGCAACCAAAACATCGATATTCGGATATAGGGTCTTAAACTCAGAAACTACTTGCGCAATTAAGATATGTTCATAATGGCCAAAACCAATTTCTAATACTTTAGGATGCAGCTTAGCTGTCTTTTGGGTTTCAGAAATCATCTCGTTGTACAGTTCTATAACCTTTAAGGCTTTGTTATAAAAAACTTTCCCGGCAGGTGTAAGTAAAACGGTCCTGTTGTTGCGCTTTAACAAAACGACACCCAGTTCTTCTTCTATTGCCGCAATCTGGCGGCTCATCGCTGTTTGCACCATGTGGTGTTCCTGTGCAGCTTTTGTAAAATTCTTATGTTTTACAACCGAAACAAAATATGACAATTTTCTGATTTCCATTTAACCACCATATCTTTTTTATGAGATCTAAAATGCCTGATCGAGATATATGATAAGAGAAACTTTTACCAATACTATTTTAACAATATGCCAGATAAATTGCAACCTAAAGTCTTGATTCCCTTCTGCTTACACCATATACTTTGGCGATTTCAATGGAAGGGAGGAGGCATATCTGCATGTGAAACAGCAGTAGCATTTTCTTGCCGTGAAAAAGTCCTATGCATTCAGGGCTTTTTTTATTAGGATAAATCCGTGCTAATGGTTCACAAACAAGTCCTGTTCTGTCCGTGATAAGATAAAGCTGTCAGCAAAACAAATATTGGAGGAGGAAGAGAAAACATGAAACGAAAATTTTTTGCGGCTGCAATGGCCCTTGCCTTAACGGCAGGAATGCTTTCCGGATGCGGGGGGTCTGCAGGTTCAGCACCGGTGAAAGAGACCCAGACAACTGCGGCAGCCACCACAGAAGCCACCAAGGCGGCTGAGACCAAGGCAGAGGAAACCAAAGAAGCAAAGGGGAAGGGGACCTTAGTCGGAGTTGCAATGCCCACCAAGGATCTGCAGCGGTGGAACCAGGATGGAACCAATATGAAGAAGGAACTGGAAGCCGCCGGGTATAAGGTAGATTTACAGTATGCAAGCAATGATGTCCAGACCCAGGTGTCCCAGGTGGAGAACATGATTTCCAATGGATGCCAGATTCTTGTCGTTGCCTCTATTGACGGAAGCTCTTTAGGAGAGCCTTTAAGCCAGGCAAAGGCCATGGGAATTCCGGTAATTGCCTATGACCGTCTGATCATGAACTCTGATGCGGTTTCCTATTATGCAACGTTTGATAACTACAAAGTCGGTCAAAAGCAGGGTGAGTACTTAGTAGAGGCTCTTGACCTTGAGAAAGGGACGGAACCTAAGAATATTGAGCTGTTTACCGGCGATCCGGCTGATAATAACTGTAATTTCTTCTTTGGCGGAGCCATGGATGTCCTTAAAAAGTATATTGACAGCGGCAAACTTGTGGTAAAATCCGGCCAGACTGCATTTGAGCAGGTAGCCACCGCTAACTGGGATTCTGAAAAATCTCAGAACCGTATGGATACCATAATCGCAGGTAACTATTCCGACGGAACCGTATTGGATGCAGTCCTCTGCTCCAACGACTCCACCGCTCTCGGTGTGGAGAATGCCCTGGCTTCTTCCTATACCGGAAAATATCCGGTCATCACAGGTCAGGATTGTGATATCGCCAATGTAAAGAACATGCTTTTAGGAAAACAGTCCATGAGTATCTTTAAGGACACCCGTACCCTTGCTACCCAGGTGGTAAAGATGGTAGATTCCGTAATGCAGGGCGGAGAAGCAGAAATCAATGATACCAAATCCTATGACAATGGAACCGGAATTATCCCCACCTTTCTGTGCGACCCGGTGGTTGTAACGGTTGACAACTATAAGGATATGTTAATTACTTCCGGATACTACACGGAAGACCAGTTAAAGTAATAAAAAATATTTTCTTATGGGGACGGCTTCTTACCGATATGGAGGCCGTCCTTAAGAAATGACGGCAAGGGAGGGATATTCTTGGCAAAAATACTTTTGGAAATGAAGAGCATAACCAAGACATTTCCAGGCGTTAAGGCTCTGGATAATGTAAACCTTCAGGTAGAGGAAGGTGAGATCCATGCCCTGGTGGGTGAAAATGGAGCTGGCAAATCTACCTTGATGAACGTGCTCAGCGGCATTTATCCCTATGGCACCTATGAGGGAGACATTATTTATAACGGAGAAATCTGCAAATTTAACCGTATCAGTGACAGTGAACAGAAGGGAATCGTCATTATTCACCAGGAGCTGGCTCTTGTCCCCTATATGACGATTGCTGAAAACATGTATCTGGGGAATGAAAAGGGGAAAAGGTACGCCATCAACTGGAATGAGACCTATGGGGAGGCGGACCGGTATTTAAGTACGGTGGGACTTATGGAATCCTCCCATACTTTAATCAAGGATATCAGCGTGGGAAAGCAGCAGCTGGTGGAAATTGCAAAGGCACTTGCAAAGAATGCCAGGCTTTTGATCCTGGATGAGCCTACCGCATCCTTGAATGAAGATGATTCCAAAGCGCTTTTGGAGCTTTTGTTAAAATTTAAATCAGAGGGATTAACCTCTATCATTATTTCTCATAAACTGAATGAAATTGCCTATGTTGCGGATAAGATCACAGTCATCCGCGACGGCTCAACCATAGAAACACTGGATAGGAAAAAGGATGCCATTACCGAGGACCGGATCATCAAAGGCATGGTAGGAAGGGAACTGGTGGACCGCTTTCCAAAGCGTGATGGCGTGGAAATCGGTGAAAAGGCCATGGAGGTGGAGCACTGGAATGCCTGCCATCCTCTGTATTCGGACCGGAAAGTGGTAAATGATGTTTCCCTTTATGTGAGGAAAGGAGAGGTTTTGGGAATCTGCGGCCTGATGGGCGCCGGAAGAACAGAGCTTGCCATGAGTATTTTCGGAAAGAGCTACGGCGTCAATATCTCAGGAACAGTCCGCATCAAAGGGGAAGAGGTAGCGTTAAACTCGGTCCGGGAAGCCATACGCCATAGGCTTGCCTATGTTACCGAGGACCGCAAGGGCAATGGCCTGATCCTTGGAAATCCCATCAGGATCAACACGACACTTGCAAATATGCAGGCTGTCAGCCGCCATTCCATTATTGATAAGGATAAGGAATTTGCTGTGGCAGAGGATTACCGGGATAAATTAAAAACCAAGTGTCCCACTGTGGATCAGAATGTAGGAAACTTAAGCGGCGGAAACCAGCAGAAAGTCCTTCTTTCAAAATGGATGTTCGCGGAACCGGACATTCTGATTTTAGACGAACCCACCAGAGGAATCGATGTGGGCGCAAAATACGAAATATACTGTATCATCAACCGCCTGGCCGCGGAAGGTAAATCTGTCATCATGATATCGTCTGAGCTTCCTGAGGTACTTGGAATGTCCGACCGCATTTATATCATGAATGAAGGCCGCATGGTGGGAGAGGTCAGTGCGGCCGAGGCAACCCAGGAGAAGATCATGGCCTGTATTTTAAAATCAGATAAAGGAGAGTAGAAGATGGAGAATAAGATGAAATTATCTGAGGGATTAAAAAAATATACGATGGTGATCGTACTGGCCTTTGTTATCATTCTTTTCACGGCCAACACCGGAGGAAAAATGCTTCTGCCCCAGAACGTGAATAACTTGATTGCTCATAAAG
>DJBG01000218.1 GCA_002429965.1 Hungatella sp. UBA5982 | reverse complement strand
TTCTAAAGCAATGCGGACTGGAACTTCCCAGTCACACATTTTATGTGGATAATATATTTGTGTACCAGCCGCTGCCTCACGTAAAAACCATGTATTATTTAGATGTGAATTTTTACCGGTACTTTATCGGAAGGGATGATCAGTCGGTAAACGAATCCATTATGATCGGCCGCATTGACCAGCAGATCAAGGTGACAAAGCTGATGCTTGGCTATTACGATGTGATGAAGATCAAGCAGCGCAAGCTGCGTTATTATATGGTGCGGTATTTGGAGATCATGATGACCATATCCTCCATCCTTGCGATCAAGTCNNGATAATGATGAAAATATGGAGAAGAAAAAGGAACTGTGGCAATACCTCCGCAAGCAGAATTTGCCGTTGTTCCTAAGGCTTAGATTTGGTTTTATGGGACAGGGGGTTAACCTCCCCGGAAAGGGTGGAAGGAAATTTCCTATTGCCATCTATAAGATGACCCGGAGATTTTTCGGTTTCAACTAGAATATTGCCTGGCTGTAAAAACAAATATCCCCTGCACCAATCAAAGGTGTCAGGGGATTTATTTTAGCTGATGGCTTTTTCGGAAACCTTTTCCCTTGTGGGAACATAAGAGTCAGAGTATACAAAGTGGTACATGACATAAGCCATAACCAGTGAGCCAAGACCGTCAAAGGCGGAATGCTGTTTTAAGAAAACAGTTGCAAGGCTGATGGAAATCATCAGCACCAGGGAACCGGTCCTTAAAAAAGGGTATTTCCTTAAGCGTTTACTGTGAAGGACTGCAATATGAACACAAATGGAGTTATAAACATGGATGCTGGGGAATACATTGGTACAAGTATCCGCGGAATAAAGAAGCGCCACAATACCCGAGCAGATATTTTTTCCGGGATCAATCACAGGGCGGAAATCCGTACCGTTGGGGAATACGGTGCAGATCACCAGACTGATGGTCATCCCTGTAAACAACATGGTGCACAGCCTGTAATAATCTTTTACGCTGGTAAAGAAAAAATACAAAATAGCGGCAGCTATATATGCAAACCATAAAAGATATGGAATAATGAAATATTCACTAAAAGGAATCAGGTCGTCTAAAGCAACATGCATAATATAGTAGTGGTTTGTCACCGTCTTTTCCAGGTATAAAAACCACGGTATATAGATAAAGGCGTAACTGAGAATCCAGACATGCCTGTACCTGTAAAGCAGATTTTTCATATAAGTCATCTTTCTCCGTTCTGGTGGTTGGTATCATGATTATCAACTTTGGAGGATTATATCATACTCGTTTTGCCAGTACAATACTATTTAACAAATGTTAATATTTATTTCAGAGAAGATTAAGCTTAGGATTAGCTTTAGCTGCCGGCATGCCTTAATCCTCCTTTTCCCAGATCCCTATGGAAAATATAATCTTTTTATAAAATGGTTGATAGACGGTCAATCTTTGTGTATAGTATAAAGGCAGACTTTTACACGAAAGGAATGGAATATGTTACAAAAATATATGACCGTTTTCTGTATCTCCATGGTTCCGCTGATAGAGCTTCGCGGAGCAATTCCATATGCAACAGTGATGGGGCTTCCGCTTTTCCAGTCATATATCGTTGCGATTCTTGGAAATATGCTTCCGGTACCTATTATATACCTTTTTGCGAGAAAGGTTCTCGAATGGGGAGCGGATAAGCCGTTGATCGGCGGCTTTTTTTCCTGGTGCCTGGAAAAAGGAAAACGAGGCGGCGAAAAACTGCAGGCGAAAGCTGGACAGGGGTTGTTTATTGCGCTTTTGTTATTTGTGGGAGTTCCCCTTCCGGGAACGGGTGCCTGGACCGGCACTTTGGCAGCCAGCCTGCTTGATATTGATTTTAAATCCAGTATTTT
Organism: Hungatella sp. UBA5982; assembly: GCA_002429965.1. Lineage (GTDB taxonomy): Bacteria > Bacillota > Clostridia > Lachnospirales > Lachnospiraceae > Lacrimispora. The sequence continues at coordinate 5,346 of DJBG01000218.1, read as the reverse complement.
AGCCGTGATGGGAGGCGTCTTAGTGGCAGGGGTTATTATGGGACTTGCCAGTGCAGGAGTTTTAGGGGCGCTTCAGTCCGTGATATTCTAAGATTCTGGTAGGAAGAAGGGCAGAATGGAACGAAGGAATGAAGAGGGATTAACGGAAAAAGAGTTTCTTTTACAGTATCGCCCGGGGAATTATGAACGCCCGTCGGTGACCGTGGATATGCTGATTTTTGCGGTGGATGAGGAGGAGACGGAAACAGAAATTCTGCTCATCAAGCGAAAAAATCATCCCTGCATCGGACAGTGGGCAATTCCGGGAGGTTTTGTAAATGTGGATGAATCCCTGGAGACCGCAGCAGCCAGAGAGCTTGAAGAAGAGACTGGGTTAAAAGGTATTTGCATGGAACAGCTTTATTCATGGGGTATTGTGAAGCGTGATCCCAGGACAAGAGTCATCTCAGTATCCTATATGGCTGCAGTGCCGAAGGATCAGCTGACTCCAGAGGCCGGAGATGACGCCGCAGAGGCCCGCTGGTTCCAGGTAAAGAAAAAGAAACTCTCTGAACTGGAAAATGGAGCCACCTATGCACTTACTATCGAAAATGAAGAAGAACATATTTTTATGAGCTATCGGATTACCGAAACCTATGAGCGTCAGGGATTGATGTGGAAAAAGGAGACGGAGATCGATCTTTTACCGGCCATTGACGTGCTGGATCAGGAAAAGCTGGCATTTGACCACGCTGAGATCTTAAATGTGGCAATGGACAGGTTGGAAGAATTAGAAAAAGAATACAGAGAGCAGATTTTTTAGCAGATCACACCGCCTGGGCAGGGCGGTGTTTTTTGCGCGGGCAATGAGCTAAACGAATCTGTAAGAAAATTTTAATCGGAAAATTTTGGATTTTATGCTATACTGTTGTGAGAAATTATACTTGCATAACGAAATATACAGGAGATGACAGGATATGGCAAAAAAATCGTGCAGGCTATGGAGCCTGGTAATCAGTATCAGCATTCTTGCGTCAATACCATCATACGGGGAAATGCCCCTAATACAGCCGTTTCCGGGAGCAGCGGGGCAGACAGGGACAGCAAGCGGGTCCTCGGGCAGTACGGCCAATGAGGTCGGACCAGGAGTTAACACCGGAGCCGGCGCGGGAGGTTCCCAGACTGGAAATATCCCAAATGCCGGGGGAACCTTGCCTTCGGATATTAAACAGCCGGAGATTCAATCGGAAGGCGCGGTTCTTATGGACGCGTCCACAGGAGCCCTACTTTTTTCAAAAAACGGAGAAACAAGATACTATCCTGCCAGCGTTACAAAGCTTATGACAGCTCTTCTTGTTGCTGAAAAAAGCAATTTATCGGAGACCGTGACCTTCTCAAAGACCGCCACTACAAACCTGGAATCAGGTGCGGTAACACTGGGACTTACAGAAGGAGACAAGCTGACGGTGGAGCAGAGCCTATACGGCCTTATGCTAAAATCTGCCAATGAAGTGGCCAATGGCCTGGCAGAGCACGTTTCAGGAAGTGTCAGTTNNGGGCAAAGGAGCTTGGCTGCACTGGTACCAACTTTGTCAACCCAAATGGACTTAACAGCTCCAGCCATTATACCACACCTCATGACTTGGCCCTCATTGCCAGGGCTGCTTTCCAGAATGACACAGTAAGAAAGGTGTCCTCCACCTTAAGTTACCAGATACCGGCCACAAAGAAGGCTTCCGCCAGAACAGTGACCATGGGCCATAAGATGGTTAATCCGGGAGATTCCAGGTATTATCCGGGAGTGATCGGAGGAAAGACAGGCTATACTTCCCTGGCCGGCAATACACTGGTCACCTGTGTGGAAAAGAACGGTGTCCGGCTGATTGCGGTCATCATGAAGAGCAAATCCACTCATTATGAGGATACAAAGTCTCTTTTGGATTATGGATTTGCCTTAAAGACAGCGGGAGGGGGGACTGCACAGACTTCTTCCCAGGGCTGGGTCCAGGAAGGTTCTAAATGGTATTATAGAAAGCAGGATGGAACAAAGGCCAGCAATGAGTGGCAGAAAATAGACGGGATTTACTACTGGTTTGGCACAGACTCAGTCATGGCGGCAAGCCGCTGGGTGGAGAGCAATGGGAAATGGTTTTATTTAGGGACCGATGGAGCCATGCTTAAGGATACCATTACGCCCGACGGGTATCGTCTGGATTCTTCAGGCGCCTGGATCCGGTAGGAAGTTGGAGGTTTTTGGCATAGAAAAAGAGCCTGTAGGCTCTTTTTCTATGCCAAATCCTCTGAGGAAGAATTGTCCTGTTCTGCTTTAGGCCCGCGCTCTGCCGACAGGGTGGCTTCGCTTATATCGGCCCGGTACTCCATGATTTCTTCCACGCTACAGTCCAGAATTTTGCAGAGCATATCTATGGTATGAGTGGAAACGAAGTTGTTTTTCTTAAGACGGCCGATTTGCCCGGCGCTGACCTTGCAGTACTTTATCAGATGATACTGGCTGATGTTTTTCTTTTTCATGGTTTCCCACAGTCTTTCATAAACAATCATGATTTATCACCTCTGGTCTTAATTAAACCGTGATTATCCAGTATTGCATATTATCCATAAGTGGTTTATATTATGGGAAAGGAGGAATGCAAAATGAAAAAAAACATATTTAACGTAATTTTTTATCTTATCTGCTTTTTCGCTCTCTGCAAATCCGTCTACCGCCTTGCTTTTACAGTACCGCCGGTTCCGGGAACACCAGGTTACCAGGAATATTTTTACGGAACCATAGTCATGAGCATTGGCATCGGACTTATGGTTATCATACCCAATCTCATTATTGAATATCTGGTGGGCAACTGGAGTTCTTAGGCTTGACTCAGGCAGGCCCTTCATTGTATGATGAACAGACAGCAAGAAATAGAATGAGGGAAGAAGAGGAAAATTCAGATGGGGTTTGCTGCCGTAGCTATTTGCGCCGCAGTGGGCGCAGGTTTGTATTTGCGTTCTGAGTATGAAAAAGAACAGCTTAACTCAGAGAGAACTGTTTTGGAAAGCGCTAAGATAAAAACGGATCGTACCATTGTGTTTCTTTCCGACCTTCACGAACACCGGTTTGGCGACGGCAATGAAAGGCTTTTGGCCGCTGTTGATAAGGTGGCTCCTGATCTTGTGCTTGTGGGCGGCGATATGATCATCAGCAAGGGCAAAGCGGATACTGCTGCTGCATTGGAGCTTATGGAAAAGCTGGCTGGCCGATACCCCGTCTATTGCGGCAACGGCAATCATGAGAACCGCCTGCTTTGGGAACGCAAAGTTTATGGCGAAGCGTATGAAGCTTATGTGCGCAGTTTAAAAAAGCTTGGAATTAAAATTCTGGACAGCCGGACGGAATGGTATGGAGAAGATATCGCTGTAACCGGGATTGATCTGGAAAAAGGGGCTTACCAGAAGTTCCGGCCGGATCGTTTAACTGAGGAGGAGATGGAACAAAAGGTGGGGAAGGCATCAAAGGAGCGGTTTCAGATTCTGCTTTGCCATTCTCCTCTTTATTTTTCCTCATGCAGAAGTTGGGGGGCTGATTTGACCCTGTCCGGCCACTTCCATGGAGGAACTATAAGGCTTCCGTATCTGGGAGGGGTAATGACGCCTCAATACCAGTTTTTCCTTCCATACTGTGCCGGTGAGTTTCAGTCAGATGGAAAACATATGATCGTGAGCAGAGGGCTTGGAACCCATTCCATCAACATCCGTCTGAACAATAAACCTCAGGTGGTAGTTGTGGACTTAAAAAGGAAATAGCTTTTGGGTCTGCCATATATTTACAGATGAAGAAGGATTTGATATACTGATCAAAGGCATGTTTTATTCTGCCTTGGAGGATTTTATGGGAATCTCTTATAAACTGGATAATTTCGAGGGGCCGCTGGATCTGCTGCTNNCGATTACGGAGCAGTATCTGGACTATGTAAATCACATGGAAACAGAGGATTTAAACATTGTCAGCGAATTTCTGGTCATGGCTGCGACCCTCATTGATATAAAGGCTCGCATGTTACTTCCCAGGGAGATCAACGAGGAAGGCGAGGAAGAAGATCCAAGAGCCGAACTTGTGGCACGTCTTTTGGAATACAAATATTATAAATACATGTCACTGGAGCTTAAGGACCGGGAAGTGGGGGCGGATCGCCTGTTGTACAAATCTCCTTCCATTCCCTCCGAGGTGGCAAAGTACGAGCCGCCGGTAGATTTGGACAAGCTGCTTGACGGGCTTACCCTGGCAAAACTCCAGGAGATTTTCCGGGCGGTTACGAAACGGGTATCAGACCGTGTGGATCCTATCCGAAGCCGGTTTGGCAACATCCGGAGGGAATCCATAAGCCTGGAAGATAAGATAAAATCGGTCATGGATTATGCCAGAGAGCACCGGAAATTTTCGTTCCGCGGGCTGCTTGAGAGGCAGCAGGACCGTACCCTTGTTGTTGTGACATTTTTAGCGCTTCTGGAGCTCATGAAGATCGGCAAGATCACGCTGTCCCAGGAGCATTTGTTTGATGATATGACCATTGAAACCCTGGAACCGGAAGGGGAGGACGGGGAACTGGATTTGTCGGAACTTCAGGAGGAACCCCCTTCCAGTGATACCTTTATGCCCGGAAAGCAGGGCAGGAAAGAGGAAATTGATGGATAAGGAAACTCTTTTGGCCGACGGGCCGAAGAAGAGCACAAAAGAAGAAAAGGTGTGGGAAGCTGTGATTGAGGCGGTTCTCTTTACCATGGGGAATTCCGTTGAACTTAAGGCTCTGGCGGCTGCCATCGGCCAGGATGAGGCCACGGCAAAGGAGGCGGTTCTCCGTTTGATGAAGCGCTATGATACGGGGAAAAGAGGGATGCAGATCCTTGAACTGGAAAACAGCTACCAGATGTGCACACGATCTGAGTTTTACGAGAACTTAATCCGGGTGGCATCTGCACCTAAAAAACAGGTTCTTACGGATGTGGTTTTAGAGACCCTGTCCATCATAGCCTACAAGCAGCCTGTAACAAAGCTTGAAATAGAGAAAATACGGGGCGTCAAATCGGATCATGCGGTCAATAAACTGGTGGAATACAATCTGGTATATGAAGTAGGACGCTTAGATGCCCCTGGCCGTCCGGCATTGTTTGCCACCACTGAGGAATTTTTAAGAAGATTCGGCATCGGCTCTACCCAGAATCTTCCGGTTGCAGATCCTGTTGTGGCAGCTGAGATACGGCTGGAAGTGGAAGAGGAGCTTTCTGAAAGCAGTGATCTGATACCGGCAGAAGATAAAAAAGATGATAGCATTTAGGAGGAAATAAGGTGAAACAAGCCATAAGAATTAA
>DJBG01000097.1 GCA_002429965.1 Hungatella sp. UBA5982 | reverse complement strand
TGCCAATTCCAGCACTCCCGCATGTCATATATATTTGAAAACCACGCAGCTATGACAATCTGCATAGTTTCATGCAGAAGAAGGGACTTGAACCCTCAAGGTATTGCTACCACACGGACCTGAACCGTGCGCGTCTGCCAATTCCGCCACTTCTGCATTTCGTTGTTATCTGTCGTAACAACAATAGTTATTATAGTATACAAGCTCTTATATGTCAACAACATTTCTCCAAATTTTTCAAATATTTTTTTTGTATATATTTTTCAAAAAATATTGACAATTTCACTTTTAAGTGCTAAGATAAAGCTCGTTGTGCGGGAGTGCTGGAATTGGCAGACAGGCAAGACTAAGGATCTTGTGGGTGTATGCTCGTGTGGGTTCAAGTCCCATCTCCCGCATTATAATTTAAACCTAATTAGAACTATTGACATATTTCTCTTTTTGGGTATAATAAATCTTGTATTCCTCGATAGCTCAGTCGGTAGAGCAAACGGCTGTTAACCGTTGGGTCGTAGGTTCAAGTCCTACTCGGGGAGTTTTTTATTGCCAGGAAATATAAGGCACATGTGATTATGAATAACGAAAAAGCGCAGGCATCTTTGTCTGCGCTTTTTCGTTATCTATTGGAATATAAGCCCTACTCCATCACCTCTGCCGGTTTTTCAATTTCCATTTTTTCCGGAAGTATGAGGTTCAGCCCCAAAGCCAGTACAAACACAACAGCCACACAGTTTTCCGCAAATACATCCTGAATAATTTCCGGGAATATATGAAAAATTTCAGGAATCAGGGTAAATCCGATTCCCACGCTAAGCGACAAGGAACTGATAATGGAATTTCTCTGGCTAAACCCGGCCCGGGCCAGCATCTGCACTCCGCTTATGATGATTGATCCAAACATCATGATAGTACAACCTCCCAGCACGGCCTCAGGAAGAGATGCAAAAAAAGAACCAATCGGTGGAAATAAACCTGCCAGTATCATACAGGCAGCCCCTGTCATGATGGTAAAACGGTTAACAACCTTTGTCATTGCTATAAGTCCCACATTCTGACTAAAAGAAGTAACAGGCAGGCATCCGAACAGAGAAGAAATGCTGCTTGCAAACCCATCACAGGCAAGAGAACCTGATATCTCCTTCTCCGTTATCTCACGGTCAAGACCCGAAACCACCATGGCCGTGGTATCGCCGATTGTTTCGGTTGCAGAAACCAGGAATATCACCACAACTGATAAAATAGCTCCTATATGGAATTCTGGAATAAAGGGTAAAATCCTGGGCAAAGATACGAACCCACCGGCAAATAACCCGGACAAATTCACAATTCCAAGTATAGCAGAAAGTATGTATCCCATCACCAGACCAAATAATATGGAAAGCTGCTTCCAGAAGGATTTGGCAAAGATGTTAAACAGAATGCTGCTGAGAAGCGTCACAAATCCTATCAGAAGGTTGGTTGATGACCCAAAGGAATCACTATAACCACCCCCAAAGGATCTGGCTCCAACGGTTAAAAGAGAAAAACCAATGGAAGTTACCACACATGCTGAAACAATGGGAGAAATCAGTTTTCTCCAATATTTTGCGAAAAGCCCCAAAGTTCCTTCAACTGCACCTCCAACAAGAATGGCACCCAATATGCCCGGATATCCATACTTAACGCCAACCGAGCTTAAGTTGGTAACAAACGTAAAGCTAACCCCCATGACGATAGGAAGCTTCGCCCCAATCTTCCATACCGGATACAACTGAATTAAGGTTGCTATCCCAGCAACAAACATGGCATTCTGGATTAACATAGCCGTCTCCCCCTCACTCAGCCCTGCCGCTGCCGTCACAATGACTATCGGGGTTAAATTGGCTACAAACATAGCCAGTACATGCTGTAGGCCGAATGGTATGGCCTTTTCCAAGGGTACACGCCCATCCAGCTTGTAAATATTGTTCATGCTGATTTCTGAGTTGCTTTTCATATTCCTTCTCCTTTTCATGGTATTTCGATTTTTCGCAAAAAAATGGCCCGAAATTAAAGGGCAGCAGCATCATGCCATCTTTCTAGTCCTGACATAACAAAGACCGAACTCACCGGCCTTTATCCAGGGTAGATATAAGGCTGATATTTAATTTATTTATTTTCTACAAAAAATCCGATATATCACCTTAAATTATAATCATTTTTTATATATTTGTCAACAAACTATTGATTATCTGAATTTTTTTTAGGTAAGATCGTCAATTCTGAAGAAATCCCCGGAATCACAATAGCCCCGAAGACAAACGTCCCGGGGCTAAATGATCGTTAAAACCTTTTATTATTTTATCTTGTTTCCTATAGTCAGTCACATTATTAAGAGCACATATTGATCCCTTAAGATGGTATACAAACGCCTGTTGCGGCGCACATTCCAAAGCAGAAACTCTCAGCCTTCTACAGGACTTCTCTTATCCTGCATTAATTGCATCAGCAATCATCATCGTTGCGCCAGCGGGAAGCGCTGTTGCATCCATCACGAAAACCTGCACAGTAAGCTTCTCTTCTTTCCTTTTCACACATATCTTTCTCTTCTTCGCAATTACATCTATTTTCACAACAACAATTATTCCAGTTGTTTCCGCAGTTACAATTACGTCTGTTATTACAGCCGCCCCATGAACAACCCATATTTACACCTCATTTATTTATTTATATTTTATTATATGGGGGCATTATAAAAGATGTGAATGCTGCGGAAGATAGCATTCACCGCCGATATTTATATAGAAAATTTCGAATTTATCCGGTTAGCAACCGTCTTTCTATATTGCAAGTACATTGTGTATTTGTATGTATCTATTCTAATCTATTTTATAATAGGTAAGTACTGATTAATTTACCTTTGGCAGGCTTGAACTAACGAAAGTACGCCATTTATCATTTACTACTCTTCACATTCATCGATTTCCTCTTCCCGGAGACTGCTTTTTCTACAACCGTCTCTAAAACCTCTCCAATAGGCTTCTTTTATTGCTTGTTTACACCGTTCACACTCACGATCGCGGTCACAATCACACTCGCTGTTCACGGTCGCAATCGCACTCGCGCTCACTGTCGCAATTATTAAAACATTTGCATTTGCATTTATAACTGCTCATATATTTAACTCATATCCTATCGCACTACACTATAGTATATGGGACAGATAGACAAGATGTGTAAAAGCAATACTACCCACCTTCTACTCTGCTTACCTCTGATACCGCAGTGCCTAACCTGATTAAAATAATTCTAGTGGCCGACGATAATCTGTCAGCATTCACTATTTCCCAACGCTTCGTCCTCAGATTTGTGTATAACTAAAGAGTGTAAGCCTGTAATAATTTGCTGATTAATGTCGTATTTTCAGACATTAACAATCAATCCACAATTATTTCCACAATATTGTGGATAAGTGTCGTTTGGGATGTCAAAAAAGTGGCGAATGAACACCTCTATGAATTGTTTTCGTAAAAGAAAAGAGACAGCCAAAAGGTTATCTCAATATAACGGGTAAAGTCCTATGGTGAGTGGCCTGTACGTATGCAACACTGCATAATTTATTATTGAGGGGGCCTCCACACCAATTGTATCTGGTGACTTTATAGAAAAGGACGGGAAGCTTATCCAAGCAGAACTTGATGAAAAAGGGAATCCAATAGATGATGACTTTTACGATAAAGAGAGATATTCCATTGGATTTTCTATAAAAGATGATGAAATTATTCGAATTTGGATTTGTAATAATGGCTTCTAAGATGTACGAAGAATTAAATAACTTACATCTATTTATAGGCGGGGATTTGGCCCCGCCGTAATATTTAAGAAATAAAAATGTAACGAAAATTGATAAAATTCTTTAAAATCTGCTCGCTGCATGTTATTTTAGTTGTGTAAAGTGGCAGAATGGAAAGTTATTATTCCATTTATTTATCTTGACAAATTACTTAAAAAGCTTGCATAATCCATATACCAGTCTTTAACGTTACCAAATGTGCCTACTATGTCCATATGATCTGTATTTATGATTCTAGGCATTGCATTCCATTGTCCTATTTTAACTCCACCATTGTATTGTTCAATAACATCATTAGAACCTAACTTAGGCCCATCTTGACTAATACAATTTACAACCCCATCATTTGGAAACCATTTCTTATCAATGATTGGAAGATCTTTTTGATTACGTGAATATTTTCCCATTAAGTTTGCTGTTGGATAAAATATAGGATTCATTGGGCCAATTTGTGCTACTGAATGTCCTGTAAGTATAGATTCTGTAGTTGCTTGCGTTGTCCAAGAAAAATAATATACATCTGGTTGAGCTTTTACCCATGTATTGAGTTCTTGTGCACCTTCTGTGGATAAATCATAAGTTGCTATATCTTTTGTACTATTCCAAATATTGCTTTCTAAAACCCTTTCAATATAATCACGCTGAGATTCTCCATTTTGCTTTTTTAATCCCCATTGATCTAATTTTAAATCATATATTGAACTAAATAATTTGTTTTTACCAGTTATTGTTCCTAATACACCAAATGTATAACTTATTAGGTCTTTTGCCGGCATTAGATCTGATAAAGTTGTACCATCATTAGGTGTAGATATAGTACTAACACTATTGATCCAATGTTTTCCACCTTCAAATAATGGTGAAACATTTTCTTGTCCACAATTTATTTCCTCTTCGCTTCCTTCACTTAACAGCTGTGTAAGTGTACGTATGGTTTGTCCACCCATACTATGACCTATTAAATGTATTTTATTTTCATTGCTTATATTTTTATATATACCTGGATATGTCCTTCCATATCTATTATGTTTAAATTTTTTTGCATGAGCTTCTCCATAATCTGCTGTTCCACCTATTATATAAGCGTAAAGTTCACAAGCTCTATCCCAGTTACTAGATAATGGGCCTACTGTTGCTGTATAAGTCTCATGTCCTGATGCATTTAACTTTTCTTGAAGATCAACTACTCCACCCCAATATTTATATCCTAATAATTCATCCCTTCCAAAGCCCATAAAGCCATGAACTAAAACAATTGGATAATTATTTCCCCCTATCATACTCCTAGTGTTTACTTCTGGAAATTCTACCGAAAACTTTAATGGAGGCATTTTATTTATATCTTCTTCACTTTTAACTTCTTCTGCCGAATCTATTAAATTGTCTATATCTTCTAATGTAGGTATTTTTATTGTCTCATCTGCACCTTTTACTTCTTTTTTAACAGTAGATGCATCCACCTTCTGTGTTTCTTGTGCCTTTGGTTCATCTGCTCTTACAATTATTGAAAAATTTGTTAGTATCATAGAAAATGCTAATAAAATAATAGTTGCTTTTGTTAAATTTTTTTTCATTTCACTTCTCCCCCTGATTCAATTTTTAAGTAATAGAAACATTAAAACCATGTAATACTAGATACTAATATGTAGCTTTTTCATATTAATTCCCCCCTTATAAAACTGATACTAGTGGTTGCGTGCTTAATATATCAGACATTTTTTACCAAATCAATATAAAATCTGGAATTTACTAATAATTCAATAAAAAATTAAGGATTAAACAATAACCGTAATGTATTCGTAATAAATACAAAAAACCGTTGCATGGTAAATGAGTAATCTACTATGCAACGGTCCTTTAGACAGTTTCCTTATTTTCTACTATCAAACTATGTGTGTTTGTAAAAAAGGCAAATGATAAAATAATGATTCCTGTATTATAGGAAAGAGAAAATTATAATTGATGCAAATAAAAAGGGCATGCCCGATTAAGCTAGTCTAGAATGGTAGGCCACCATTTGGTTACAATAGAATTTTATCTAAATAATAGATCATTCTTACTATGACACTCATAATAAACTTAAATATTAGGATTAAAATACCGCCCTCTTTTTTCTGTTTTATCTCCATATTGAATGGCTTGGACAGGACAGCGATGTATACACGCCATACATTTCGTGCATTCTTTACCCCATGTGGGAGAGTCATTTCTTAGTTGAATGTTTTTAGTCGGGCATATCCGTTCACACAAGCCACAGGAAATGCAATTATTTTTAACATGAAATTTCTTCGTTCCTAAGCAAAATTTATTAAAATATGGATTGATAATCTGTGTTCTAAACCAAGGAAAGCTACCACCATAGCAATCAAATATATCCTCTGTTTTTTTTGATAAAAGATTGCTTATATCGTCGACCCTTTGTTTAGCCTGCTCCAGCTTTTTATTTTCTAACTCTTTTGAATCTAAATCATAATCAACAATATAATTATTGGGCATGAAAACAGAAAATCCACTGTTTAGTTTGATTTTTTGTTTTTGTAGATCTGATAACAGAACGTTCATGGCTTGCCCAGCATGATCACCGCAAGTACAGACTGCAAAAGTATAGTACTCATTACTATTGGTTATTACAAAATTTTTTATAAACTCCAAAACTATTTTGGGAGGTGCCCAGGCATAGATTGGAAATACAAATCCAAGCTTTTCTCCCTGCTTTAAAGTGAATGAGAACGATTCACGTTTTTCTTTCATAAGCTCTGCAATGGATAATATTCGTTCGTCTTGAAGTTCAGCCAGCTTTTTCGCCACCCATAAGCTGTTCCCTGTACCTGAAAAATAAAATATCATACTTCACTCTCCTTTTAATTTTTAAGATTTAGTGTTACTATATTTTATAAGCTCTTTAATATCATTATATTTTTAAGATACATTTTTACAAGTACGCACATTTTTGTGCCCTAGAAAAATAATTTTGAGGTGGTTAAAATGAATACAAGTGAATGGTACGATGGCTCATGCGATATGGTTAATGCTTTTAATTTTATTTGCGGGAAATGGAGGCTCCCCATCTTATGGTATTTGTCTCAAGGGAATCTTCGATATAACGAGCTAAAGAGACAGCTTTGTGGTATTACAAATATTATGCTCACCCGTTCTTTGCAGGATTTAGAAAGCCATGGAATGATTTGGAGAAAACAACACTCCGAAATCCCTCCACACGTGGAATACGGATTAACTGACCAAGGAAAAAAAATTATTCCTGTTCTAGAAGCTTTAGAAGATTGGGGAGAAATGCAAGTGAGATTCGAAAAAAGAGTTGACTAAATTGACAATATATCCCTGAACCAGCCCTTAAGTGCTAATAATCTATGTATATTTCTCTTCTGTTACCAGCGTCAATGACAATTACCACCAACAAAACAACAGAAGATCTCCTTGCAGAAATTAATAAAATTCCTGCCAAGTTCTAAATGTGCTTGTATATTGTATGCATATAATTTATATTGCTCGTACATCACGAATCAAAGTTTACTCACTTTCGGTACTTACGGGCATTAAAAAAACCCCGTAAACACGAGGTCTCCGAGGTTTGAATATGCGATTAAGCCACTTTGGACTTAGCCAGTTCTGCTAATTTAGTGAAGCCTTCTGCATCATTTACTGCCATGTCAGCCAGAACTTTTCTGTTTAAATCAACTCCAGCTAACTTTAAGCCATGCATAAACACGCTGTAAGATACACCGTTAATACGTGCTGCAGCATTGATACGGGCAATCCATAACTGTCTGAACTGTCTCTTTCTCTCTTTTCTGCCTGCATAGGAGCTAGTTAATGCTCTCATAACGGACTGCTTTGCTACTCTATACTGTTTGGAACGAGCGCCTCTATAGCCTTTAGCCATCTTTAACACTCTGTTATGTTTTTTCTTAGCGTTCATACCGCCTTTAATTCTTGCCATCGGTTTTTCCTCCTTCTTAACTTAAGATCCTATAAATATGGTAAAATCTTCTTCATTACTTTTGCGTTGGTAGCATCGGTAACGATATCTTTTCTAAGATTTCTTTTTCTCTTAGTTGATTTCTTAGTTAAGATGTGAGATTTGTAAGCTTTATTTCTTACAAGCTTTCCTGTTCCTGTAACTTTAAAGCGTTTTGCTGCTGATTTGCTTGTTTTTAATTTAGGCATTGTAATTTCCTCCTTGATAACGTTCTACTGGCGTTTTGCATTCAAAAATATAACCATGCTTCTTCCTTCCACCTTAGGTGGCTTGTCAATAACTGCGATATCTGCTAACTTCTCAGCGAAATCATCCAGAATATACCTTGACTTTGACATATGCGCCATCTCACGACCTCTGAAACGTAAGGTTACCTTAACTTTATCTCCCTTTTCGAGGAACTTCCTTGCGGCGCTCATCTTCGTGTTTAAATCGTTGGTGTCAATATTAGGAGATAAACGAACTTCTTTTACTTCGATTACCTTCTGTTTCTTTTTAGCTTCTTTTTCTTTTCTTGCCAGTTCATAACGATATTTACCATAATCGATAATCTTACAAACCGGTGGTTTTGCAGTCGGAGCAATTTTAACCAAATCCAGTTCTGCTTCCTTTGCCATCTGCAAAGCATCTCTGGTAGATATGATCCCCAATTTCTCTCCGTTTTCACCAATCAACAGAACTTCCTTATCTCTGATCTGTTCATTAATCATTAAATCGCTAATTGTCGTGCACCTCCATCATATAGTGTGTGTTGGCTGGAATCCACATTGCTTGCCCATAGGCATAAAAAAAAGTAGATAGACAAACGCTATCCACCACCAAAGTCTCTATACAGTACACCTATGTACCAAAGGCTATGAACCAGGGACACTTACTCGTGCCGTGGTGAGGCGGATACCTACTTTCCTGTTTGCTGTTTTCACAACTTAGATAATGATACTATATATTTATCTATCTGTCAACATATTTTTTCAGAACACTGCGTTTCTTTCCTTTTAAGGTTTTTCTTGCAACTTTCCATCCGCCGAGCTACAATGATAGTATGTAATAAAATAAATGAATCAGGAGGCGCCTTTTATGTGGTTTGTTTTCGCTCTTCTTTCCTCCGTTTTTGCCGCATTCACTTCCATTCTGGCTAAAATGGGAATCGAGGGAGTCAATTCTAATCTGGCTACGGCCATTCGGACGGTTGTTGTGGTACTCATGGCATGGCTGATCGTTTTTCTCACGGGAGCCCAGACCGGTTTCTCTGATATCAGCAAAAAAAGCTGGATTTTTCTCATCCTGTCCGGCATTGCCACCGGCCTCTCCTGGATTTGTTATTACAAAGCCCTTCAAATAGGAGAAGCTTCCAAGGTGGTCCCCGTAGATAAACTAAGCATTGTCCTCACTGTGATCCTGGCATTTCTTATTCTCCATGAACAGTTTACCATAAAAAAGCTCATAGGCATTCTTTTGATAACGGCCGGAACCTTTGTCATGATTTTGTAATCCATTTGTCTTCTGAAACAAAATGCGTCAGGAACTTCTCCTGGCGCATCTTATTTTTTAAATTATTATCTGGTTTTAAAGGTTGAACATTCCGTATGCTCTGATGCGCTCGCACCGTCTCCTGCGATTCCAATATGCTCTGCCGAACAGTGACGGCCTTCATTGTAAACGCAGTTGGTGGCTTCGCAGTCCACTTCCAGACGGCTTTCCGGGGTCTTGAATAAGTTATGGAAGGAACCGTCCTTATTCTCATCAAAGCTTCCGCAGCAGGTTTCATAGCTGTCCTTTGCCTGGGATCCTTCTACGATGATGGCGGCCTTGCAGCAATAATTATCTGAATTGTGGAGACAGCTTGTTACATTACAATCTAATTTTGTCATGGCTTATTTCCTCCTGGCATTCTTACCTAAGATAATGTTTCAGGACTAGTATGCACGCAGCGGAAGGAAAATATTCTCACGAATATTTCCTCCCGCTTCATACCCATGCTTTGAGCGTTTAGATTTTATTTTGCTTCTTCTGTTACATTTACCTTTTTGATTTCCTTTGTGCGGATCTCACGGCAGATATCATCAATGAATTCGGAAAGCGGACGCTGTCCTTCATCACCGTTAAAGCGGCTGCGGACAGACACTACTCCCTCTTCTTCCTCTTTCTGCCCAACTACCAGCATATATGGAAGCTTTGACAGACGTGCCTCACGGATCTTGTATCCGATTTNNAACCGTTGCAAGAACACCGTTTTCCTTTAACTG
The DNA here is from genome assembly GCA_002429965.1 of Hungatella sp. UBA5982. Taxonomy (GTDB): domain Bacteria; phylum Bacillota; class Clostridia; order Lachnospirales; family Lachnospiraceae; genus Lacrimispora. The sequence continues at coordinate 4,326 of DJBG01000097.1, read as the reverse complement.
AGCCGCAACTTTTCCGGCATAATTATGGTATTTTTCAGAGATCGGAAGGACACGTACCTGCTCCGGACATAACCATGTCGGGAATGCTCCTTCGTATTTTTCAATCAGCCATGCTAAGGTTCTTTCATAGCAGCCCATGGAAGTTCTGTGAATGATATAAGGACGTTTCTTTGTTCCATCCTTATCCACGAAACTCATATCAAAGCGGTCTGCTAAGAACATATCAAGCTGAATGGTGATCATGGTATCTTCTTTGCCATATACGTTCTTTGCCTGAATATCCAGCTTAGGCCCGTAAAACGCCGCTTCTCCGGCAGCTTCCGTATATTCGATTCCGATGTGGTCAAGGATCTTGCGCATCATGCCTTCCACTTCATCCCACATCTCCGGTGTTCCCAGATAATGATCCGCTTTATTTGGATCCCATTTGGACATTTGATAAGTTACGTCGCCTTCCAGGCCAAGTGTTGTGAGACAGTATTTTGCCAGATCCACACAGCCCTTAAATTCCTCTTCAATCTGATCAGGACGCACGATTAAGTGGCCTTCGGAAATGGTAAACTGGCGGACACGGGTTAATCCGTGCATCTCGCCGGAATCCTCATTGCGGAACAGAGTAGAGGTTTCGCCGTATCTGCATGGCAGGTCACGGTAGGATTTCTGGCTCTGTTTATAAACATAATACTGGAACGGGCAAGTCATTGGGCGGAGGGCAAATACTTCATCATCCGTTTCCTCATTTCCCAGAACAAACATTCCTTCCTTGTAATGATCCCAATGGTCGGAAATGATATATAAGTCTTTNNCTTTCTTTGCCATAAGAGGGGTTTTTGTTCTCATATAGCCCCGCTTCTCTTCCTCATCCTCAATCCATCTCTGCAGGGTCTGAACAATCTTTGCACCCTTTGGCATCAAAAGAGGAAGTCCCTGGCCGATTACATCAACCGTTGCGAAAATCTCCATGTCACGGCCCAGCTTGTTATGATCCCGGTTCTTGATGTTTGCTAAATATTCCAGGTATTCATTCAGCTCATCCTTTTTGGCAAAAGCAGTTCCGTATACACGGGTTAGCATGGCGTTTTTCTCGCTGCCTCTCCAGTATGCTCCTGAGGAAGAAGTGAGCTTAAATGCCTTGATGGATTTTGTGCTCATAAGGTGAGGTCCTGCACAAAGGTCTGTAAACTCTCCCTGGCGGTAGAAGGAAATTTCTGCTCCCTGGGGAAGGTCCTGGATCAGCTCTACCTTATAAGGTTCGCCCTTTTCCTCCATAAATTGAATTGCTTCTTCTCTTGGAAGGGTGAAACGTTCAATTTTAACCCCTTCCTTTATGATTTTTTTCATCTCATCTTCGATTTTATCCAGATCTTCTCTTGAAAAGGAAGGGATATCAAAATCATAGTAAAAACCATTTTCAATGGAAGGCCCGATCGCAAGCTTTGCCTGGGGATACAGCCTTTTTACGGCCTGTGCCATGATATGGCTTGCCGTGTGACGGTAAGCAGAAAGTCCTGCCGGATCATTGACCGTGAGAATGCTTAAACTGCTGTCCCCTTCAATGACGGTCCTTAAATCCACAACCTTTCCATCCACCTCGCCTGCGCAGGCATTTCTAGCAAGGCCTTCGCTTATATCAGAAGCGATGTCAATCACTGACATTGCTTGTTCATATTCCTTGACTGACCCATCTTTTAACGTAATCTTCATTTGCCATCAATCTCCTTTACCTATTATTGTTAAATGTTTTGTTTGCCAAAGGGGGGATTTCCCTTTGCCTCATTGATTAAAATAAAAAAAGCCCCTTTCTGCATGTTTCCATACAGAAAGGGACGATTCTATTCAAAGAAATCGCGGTTCCACCCTACTTGAGTGAACAAATTAAATGTTCAAACCACTTCTTATGATGATAACGGNNGTTCCCCATTATGGGACGCTCCAAGCTGGTCTTCTCATATCATTCCCGTAAGACGCTCTCACCAAACACGCCTCTCTCTGACCTTTCCTGATATGATACTTGTCTTGTCAATGCTTTTTCTATATTGCTTTATAACTTTAGATTATAACACGGTTAAGCCGTTTGTCAAGCGTCATTAAAAAAAATATTACAAAAGAATGATCAGGGCTGCCGTAATCGCACCTATGCTGATTATAATTGACAGAGAATTGATTGCGCTTGCCGTCTCGACATCTCCGTTTAAAGCGCCGGTAAAAGCAGGCGCCACCGACGATACAGGGCCAAGAGACACGATCGCCAGCGCCCGGCGCACATCCCGATCAAAAGGAGTCAGGCAATAAAATCCAACTGCCATTAAAACCGCAATGATATACCTTACCCCTAATATTCTGAAAATGTGGCTCATCTTTTCCTTTTCCATACGGATCTCAAAACCAATACCAAGCATTAAAAGAGCAAGAAACGCATTGGCCCCTCCTGCCGTATCCGCAATGGTGATCAAAACAGTAGGCAGCTTTATATTTAATATGCTTAAAAGAGTCATAATGACATACGCATCAAAAGGAGCCGAGGAAAACAGCTTAAGCACCGCCTTTTTTACGGAAGGCTTTTCTTCTTCTCCTATCACTATGCTGGCCAGAGTATACGTCATTCCAGTACACATGACTGCATTCCCGGCATCAAACAGGCTTGTCGCCGCAAATCCAACCGGACTTAAAAAGCTCTGTACAAAAGGCATGGTAAAGTTTCCCACATTATATCCGGACATGTTGATCATTGCAAAGGCCCTTGCTTCCTTTGATCTTCGGGCATTCAACATATACCCGGCGGCAACCGTCACACAATTGCACAAAAATCCAATTGCGCATATAAAAAGAATGGAATAATCCATGGTGATCCTGCTGAAATTAGAAACAATGGCTGCCGGAAGAGTGATCTTGATCACAATACTGGAAACCAGGTAAAAATCCTTTGCCTGAAAAAAACCTGCCCGTTTGAGCAGGTATCCCAAAATAATAATTGATACAAATGCAACTGCCTTTATCAGTACCGCTGTCATATCCGGCTCCCTTTTTTTCTGTCGTTCTTCAAAGCTTCCGGCGGCGCTTTTTACAGCCCCGCCGGTTAAATACTTAAAAAGATTTTATTTTACTTCCACAGTCCAGCCTTCCAGTCCTTCTACCTTTCCCAGCTGAATACCAGTAATGGAATCATAAAGCTTCTGGGTCAATTCTCCGATCCTACCGCCTCCCACAGACATTCTCTCTTCCTCAAACCGAAGCTCACCAACCGGGGATATAACGGCTGCCGTACCTGTGCCAAAGCATTCTTCCATTGCTCCGGATCTTGCTGCAGCGACCACTTCATCAACCGAAATCTTACGTTCTTCCACAGCCACTCCCCATTCTTTGCAAAGAGCAATAACAGAATCCCTGGTAACACCTGGAAGGATGCTTCCATTTAACTCCGGTGTAATGACCACGCCGTTGATCTTAAAGAAGATGTTCATGGCTCCTACTTCTTCGATGTATTTCCGGTAAACGCCGTCAAGCCATAACACCTGGGAATAGCCTTCGTCATGGGCCTTAACCTGGGAAGCCAGGGAAGCAACATAATTTCCACCGGTCTTTGCCTCACCAATGCCGCCCTTTACCGCTCTCACATATTCATCCTCGATCCATATTTTGACCGGATCAAGACCGCTGGCATAATAGGCCCCAACAGGAGATAAAATGATCATGAACTTGTAGGTATTGGAAGGCCTGACCCCCAGGAAGGGATCGGTGGCAATCACAAAGGGCCTGATATAAAGGGATGTTCCCGGTTTTGTGGGGATCCAGTCCTGATCCACGCTCACAACAGTTTTTAATCCCTCTAAAAACAAATCTTCCGGAATCTCCGGGATACAAAGCCTGCGGTTGCTTCTGTTTGCACGTTCAATATTCTTATCCGGACGGAACAGCAAGACCCGGCCGTCCTCTGTTTTGTATGCCTTTAAACCCTCAAACATCTCCTGTCCGTAATGGAATACCATGGAAGAAGGGTCCAGCTCCAGTTTGTGATAAGGCACGATTCTGGGGTCACACCAGCCCTTTCCCTCTTCATAGTCCACCTCAAACATGTGATCCGTAAATATGGTTCCAAATGTCAACGGATTATCTTTGCCTGGTTTTTCTTTCGGGCAAGTTGTTTTTTCGATTCTAATTGTCTGCATGTGTTACTCTTCCTTTCCCTTACCGGCATATCTGTCAGTTTTTATAATTTGTCTATCATTATCTTCCAAAAAGGGGTAACTGTCAAGAAATTTCAGCCTTTTTTACTCTACCGAAATGGAATCAAAACCATAACTTTGGCTTATATGGCGAGGAAGTTCC
>DJBG01000165.1:341-17558 GCA_002429965.1 Hungatella sp. UBA5982 | reverse complement strand
ATCATCTACAGAACCACCTGCAGAATATAGAAACGGAATAAACTGGAACGTACCTTCCTCACTTTTCGCAGCCGCAAAAGCAAAAGGATACACGCCCGGATTCGTATCTTTCAGTTTTTTACAAGTTTCCAGAAACCCGGTCCAGGTTGCTGGCATTGTGTCAATCCCTGCCGCTTCAATCATATCCGTATTAACCCATACAGCTAATGCATTATACCGAAACGGCAAAGTATAGAGCTTACCCTGATAGGTGCCGGTAGCCAATGGTCCTTCCTGAAATTGATTATGACTTGAGGTGTTAAACTGCTCTGTAAGATCTGTAAACAATCCCATTGCAGAATAAGCGGCTGAATCTGGATTGTCAATAACCGCCAAATCCGGAAGGTCTCCGGTCGTAATCCCGAGAGTGTACTTTTTCATTAATTCATCCCTGGGAATCAACTGCTGTTTTACTTGTGCTTTTCCACCGCTTGCATTATAGTCGTCAATTAATTTGGTCAAAGCATTTTGTGTAGCCTCACTCGTATAGTAATGCCACAGGGTTAACGGAACTTTAACCGGTTCCTGACTGTTTGAAGAAGACGTTTTTTNNGGCAACTTGATCCGTTGGGGTTGTGGTCTGATTTTTTGCGCATGCCACAAGCAGTAATGCGGTGGATGCAAGCATAAGAATACTACTAAATTTTCTCTTCATTTGTTCCCTCCTGAATTTTATTTATGAATCTTTTAAACAGGGCATCAGCCTTTTACGGCTCCCCCGGTGATTCCACTTACAACATATTTCTGGGCAAAGATAAAAAGCAAGGCAGGTGGAATGACCAACATACAACCGTAAGCCATAATCCAATTCCACCGGATCCCAAATTCATTCATCAGGTTATAAATAGCGGCCGTCATTGGATACAGCTTGTTATCCGAATTAAAAGTCAATGAATAGATCAAATCATTCCAGCCATGGACAAAACCAAAACAAACACAAGTAACAATTCCAGGTTTTACAGTAGGTAGTACAATCTTTATGAAAGCTGAAAACCGGTTGCAGCCGTCAATTCGGGCTGCTTCCTCAAGTTCCTTTGGTGTCGTTAAGAACATCGGTCTTAGAATAAGAAGCACAAAAGGAATCGTTATGGTCATAATTCCAAGAGTTGGGGCTATATAGCTATTAAGCAAGCCAAGCCTTGAGAAATTCAAATACAAGGGTGTCAGAAGTAACGATGAGGGAAGCATTTGTGTTATCAGAAAAAGCATAATTATGACGCTGGACCCTGGGAGCTTAAATCGTGAAATGCCATATGCTGCAGGTATTGCAAGGGTACAGGATAAAATCATGGCACTGACAGCGATCACCACAGAGTTTATGAACGAAACCAAAATGGAATATTTTCCGGTAAGCTGCTGGATATATCCGCTAAAGTCAATCCTTTTTGCTATAAGTGTAATGGGCCTGCTGAAAATTTCCGCATCGCTTTTCAGAGAACTTACAACGATCCAATAGAGGGGAAACAAAAATACTACGGCGATGAGTAAAGACAGCATCGTCCACAAAGCCTTCTTTGTTTTTTCACTGTGAAAGAAATGTCTAATTATTTGCATGTTAAGCTGCCTCCTCCTTTTTCAATAATTTAAGATATACAAGTGCAATACAGAACAGGATAAGAAACAGGATATTGGCTACGGATGCACCCTCTCCGAATTTATACTGAGAAAAAGACAAACGGTAAGAATAAGTAGCTAAAACCTCTGTCGCATTTATCGGACCTCCACCAGTCATTACAAAAATCAAGTCAAATACTTTGAATGTATACACAAAACCAAGCACCAACACAGATAAGATAGCCGGCCCCAGCAGAGGGAGCGTAATGTACTTAAAACGTTTGAATGCGTTTGCTCCATCAATGGAGGCACTTTCATATACCTCTTCTGAAATAGAGGAAAGCCCGGTAGTCAGTAATAACATGTTAAAGGGTACGCCAACCCACGAATTAGCCATAATGGGGCCCCAAATAGCTGTGGATGTCTTCAAAAGCCACGGTATCGGCTCTTTAATGACTCCCAACTGCACCAGAAAATAATTAATGACTCCCACATCAGGGCTAAGCATGTATTTAAATAATAATGCCGTAACCGTTATAGGCATCATCCAGCTGATAACCAAAGCCCCCCGAAGAGGTTTTGCAATAGCAAACTTTTTATTGAACAAAAGGGCAAATAACAACCCCAGTGTAAATTGAATGCTAATACTGATGATTGTGTAAATCGTGGTGTTCCTGATTGCGACATACATCGAAGGATTAGAAAATATAGCCTTATAATTTTCAAATCCGATAAAATTCTTAGTTTTTCCCTGGGCGAGGTTAAAGGCAGAAAGATCTGTAAAGCTGATGGCAATATTGTATAGTACAGGATACCCAATCATAAGTAACATATAAATAAGAGCCGGAGCAATGAATGCGTAACCCACCAGTCTTTCTTTCTGCCGTGCGTTCGGCCTGCCAAGCTTTTTGATGTTTTGATTCATGAAACCCTCCTTTAAATAGAATTACCCTCTACTACTACTATTTTATCGTCTTTTAATGCTTCCATTGTTGCCGGCACAGTTCGCCGTTTGGAGTAATCCACTATAGTACCTCGTACTTTGTCCTTCTGTAGTGTGTACCAGTAATATTGCAGCGTTGACCAATTTATCATATCGGTAGTCAGGGATACTTCAACCATTGGAATAACAGTTCCTTCCCTCACTAACGCTATCCCTTCCAAGTCCCCAGCCTGGATTTTCGACCAGCCGCTTTTATAAACNNACGCCGGGTAAACAGTTCAATCCATTCACCTTCCGGCAGGTAAACGTTCCGTTCCCGGATTTTAGTAAACAAAGGGGCGACTAAAATATCATCTCCAAACATATATTGGTCCTCAATGCAGTAACACCCCGGATCGTCCGGAAATTCCATGAACATAGCACGCATCATTGGATGTCCCAATTTACTGCATTTTATGGCCTGTCCGAAAATATAGGGCATCATGCGGTAACGGAACTGCATCTGACGCCGGAATAAATCCAGGAAACTGTCCGAAAAGGCCCAGGGTTCTTTAGGTGCGGCTCCATGACAACGCATATGAGAGGTGAAAATCCCCATAAACATCCATCTGCGATATAATTCTTCCGGCGTCTGACGGACAAACCCTCCAATATCATGGCTCCAGTAGGAAAAGCCGCTCATTCCCAAAGATAGCCCTCCACGTAAAACGGAAAGCATGCCCATATCGGTATTCTCCGTATCACCGCCCCAATGAATGGGGTACCGCTGGCTGCCAGCCCATGCGCTGCGAGCCCAGATAACAGCTTCTCCTGTGGATTCTTTTGTTGCATCGAAAACCGCCTTATTATACCGTAATGGGTATAAATTATGTTCATAGAAGCCGGACTTGCCAGAATGATATGCACCGGAAACCGGAGCAGCTTCACCAAAATCAGCTTTTATGGCTGAAACTCCCTGCTGAAATAATGTTTTCAATTTTTCCTGATACCATTCAACTGTCTGCGGATTAGAAAAATCAAGAACAGCATCCTCTGCAGGCAATGCTCCATCTGCGTTAACTACGGCAAGTTTATTATTACACAATTCCTTAAACAACTGATTGGTAGGTGTAAAATAAGGCAACTGCCATAAAGAGATACGGTATCCATCCTGCCTTAAATCCTGTATCATTTTTTGAGGATCAGGAAATCGCTCATAGGAGAATTGATAATCACAATTCCATTCTTCTTCAAACCATCCGGTATCTAAGTGAATCACATCACATGGGATTTGATTTTCTTGTAACTTATTTATTACTTCACGTACCTCTTTCTCGGAACGGTAAGTAATCCGGCTCATCCACAAACCAAAGCTCCATAAGGGCGGCAAAGGACTTTTTCCTGTCAGAGTAGTGTAGCCTGTGAGCACTTCCTTGGGATCGCCAGTGATAAAAAACAAATCCAACGCATTTTCACCGGCAAAAATAGTCTGGGCCTCCTGATAATCGCTGCCGAAATCAAATACGCAGGGTGTGGAGGTATGTGTAAAAACACCATAACCTCTGGAACTCATATAAAATGGAATAGGCTTGTACATTTCCCGTGTTTCACTTCCGTGAGGATCCTTTGTAAATAAGGTTAAGCGCTGGCCAGTTTTGTCAAGTCTTGTAAAACTCTCTCCGCTCCCATAAAAGTGCTCATCCGGCATAAGGCTAAAACTAATGGCTGATTGCTTACTGCGTGTTGTGTACGATTGAACAAAAGAAAGAGGTATCATTTTATCATTGTGGAGGCAAGCACTGTCCGTAGTGTTCAGGGTCTTTGTAAGCAATTTTCCGTTTTTATCCTTCAGCGTAACACGAAAAGGGGAAAAACTGATATGGACGGACATTTCTGTGGTGGATAATACTGCACCGTTTTCATTCTGCATCACCTGAACCTGTGTATATTCGCTTATTGGCTCAAGTATAGGGGATTCCATCTCTTCTGGTACATTATCATCAAACACGATAAACATCCGAAAAATGTTAGCTGCATAAAAAAGAAATTGTATGCGAAAAGCCGGATTTTCCGGATAAACCGCCGGAAATGCCCATGAGGTTGCTTTTTCAAATTGCGCCGAGCTGCCGACAAAAGAATATCTTCCTTTTCTCTCCATACGCAAAAAATTTAATGTACCACTTTGCCGTTCCGGGTCATAATCCGTAAGATCGCTTGCTAAAAAATAGGTGTTACCTAATGTATAAAATGCACTGCTTACATCAATCTCGTCACCCAGATACTCCATGTTAGTAATTTTCACTTCATTCCTCCATACGTCTCGGGCACGTGCCCGAAATACTGTAAAAAAATATCGTTTAAAATATATCATTATTTAATCATCATAGGTACCCATCGGGCACGTGCCCGGAATGGAATAAAAAAAAGAAATAGAACGTTCTATAATTAAGTTATCATAATAGTGATTTTATGTCAATATATGCGATTTATTTACTTTATTTTTGTGTGATATATACAACAAAATTAAAATATATACTCCGAAAAAGCTGAAATATAGGTTTAGTATTGTTCAGATTAACTAACGCAAAGGGCATTATTGTTATAGCTATTACGTAATTGGCACGGTCAGACATATCTTTTCGTATTGATAAAGTCATCCTCACGGCATTTCCCTTCTCTTTCAAACCATTACATCCTCCTATGCTTAATCCGCTCTTTCCGCAATCCCAAAACACACAAGCCAAACCCCACTTTGGTTGTTCTTATATTTGTTTTGAATCATCCGGACGTGATTTACCATTGAGTCCGGGCGTTCGTATTAATTCAAAGGGCTGTGTACTAAATAATTAGCACACAGCCCCAGCCGGAATTCTATTACACTTTATTTATTTTGAACATTTTTCAAAACTTGTACAGCTTGTTTTACTTTTTCCTCTGATGTCTGCCAAAGGGCATATTCATCTCTTTCAGGAAGCCCCATGCTCATTTCTGCTTTTCGATATGTCATGATGCTGTCCACCACAACTTTTCCGGACATATGATAAGAGGCAATTCCGGTAAGCGGAATTAAATTTTCGATTACTTCAGCATTAATTCCTCCTGCTGCCAAGATTTCGATTCTTCCTGCACTTTTCTCATAAAGCTCTTTTAACAGCTCTCTGCCGTTCCATGCATTCCCACACTGTCCGCCAGTCAAAATAGTTTTCATTTCTAAAGAAACTGCTTGTTCCATCGTTTCCATTGGGTTCACGCAGGCATCAAATGCTCTGTGCAGTGCGGTGTCCATGTTTCCGGCAATTTTTATCAGTTCGAACATTCTTTCCTCATCCAGCCGCCCGTCCAGCCTTAAGATTCCGATTACCACCCCGTCGGCTCCCAATTCATGATACATCTGTACTTCTTCTTTTAATTGTTCAAATTCATAAGCGTTATAGCAATAATCACCATATCTAGGACGTAGAAGGACACGGATTTTTACTCCCGTATATTTTTTTACCAGCTTAAACAGTGCCTTTCCAGGAGTCACTCCGCCGATTACCAGATTGCTGCAAAGCTCAATCCTGTCTGCTCCTGCGTTATCCGCATTTACCGCAGACTGTACACAATCTGCACATACTTCTAATACTGAATGTTTCATACTTACCTCATGCTCTCAGAATTTTTATTTTACCAGAAACTCGCCGGCCTCTTCAACCGCTGTTACGGTTTGATCCATAACTTCTTTCCTTAAATGATCGTAATGGTAAATCAACGCAGATCACAGGCATTCTTTGTTTTTAAATATGCCAGATTTTATCTGCATATTTCTGTTCAAGAGTATTATTGAACTCTCTTCCACCGTCTATATTAGCGCTCTTGTAAACCGGAGGCTCATATCCTTTCGCCATCATATCTTGTATCGCTTCATAAATCATTTGCTGCAGAAGAAGGCATGTGCTGAATGAAGAGGTTCCGCAAACTTTGTAGTCCAACCCTTCAACTTCCAAGGCAGCATCCCCAAATGTGGAATGGTTATCCAAAACCACATCTGCGAACTCATATAAAAGCTTACCGGAAGAATGTCTGGAAGTGGAACCTTTTGATACATCCAGTGCAGTTACCACAATCAGCTTGTTACCTTTTTTCTTTATGTAATCAGCCATTTCTATTGCAAACGGGTTTCTGCCGGAGTTTGATATCAGTATGAAAATATCATTCTCCCCTATGTTCACCTGGCGCATTAAAAATGGGGCATTTCCTTCCACACTCTCATACATTCCTTCTGCCTTGTCACGGATAATCTTGCTTGGAATCAAACCTCCGGCTCTTCCGCATACTTCAATTGCACCTGCATATGAATGCCCGCTTCCAAATGCCTGCAGGATTCCTCCGTTTCTGATAGAATCTGAAACTAATATGGCCGCCTTATGTATGTGCTCCTGTTCAGATGCCTCCAGTTGTTCCATAATTTTTCTTGATTTGTTAAAAAACTCTAATCCCATAATATCTCTCCTAACTGTATAATTTAATTATCCACCATTCCCTGACTGGAATATTTCTGTCTTCTGTAGGGGACGGTATGTTGTCTGTTTATCCTAAAAATCCAATTGCAGCAAAAATGATGGATGCTGCCATAACAATCAAAATTGCCTTCGTAGAGGTCATCTTTTTCTTTCCAAGTAAAACATAGATTGCAGCTACAATCAGAACAGGAACAAGGCTTGGCATGATCTGATCTAAAATGTCCTGTCCTGCCAAAGTGACATCTCCCGATGTAAAGGTTGCTGTAACATTCGCGTTTACTACAGTCGGAATCAAAGCACCGACCACGGTAATGCCAAGCAGTGTTGCCGCACTTGTCAATGCATCCAGCTTATCTTTTGCTGAGGCAACTAATTTTGTACCCTCTTTGTATCCTATTCCTACGGTGAAATAACGAAATGCCATGATTGCTATATTAACCAATATCCAGATTACGACACCTGTTACATTACCCTGCTGTCCCATATAAGCGGCTATAGAACCACAAATCGTTGGTATCAGGACTCCAAATATGGTATCACCAACACCTGCAAAAGGCCCCATCAGACCTGTTTTAATACCATTTGCTGTTTCAACCCCATCTGTGCTGCTGTTTTTTCCCTCTGCCTCTGTTGCAATATCAATACCTAGTATAAATCCGCCCATATGGGGAGTCGTGTTAAAAAACTGCACATGATTTCTCATTGCTGCTTTTAAGTCTTCTTCTTTTTTATATAATTTTCTCAAGACCGGGAGTATGGAATACAGATAGCCTATTGCCATCATTTTTTCATAATTCCATGTAATCTGTGATGCCAGAATCCATCGTTTGCTCACACTTTTTATATCCTGGCTTGTAATCTTTTCCTGATTAGTCTTCATATTCTCCATCTAACAATCCCTCCTGAACTGCACCCTGATTTACTACAACAACGTTTTGGTTTTTCGCCGCCTCCTGCTTAAATGCGATGATTGCCAGTGCCACTCCCATGATTGCCACTCCAACCATTGGCACTTTTAAATACGCTGCTGCAATGAATCCAATGAGCAGATAAGCAATATAATTTTTAACAGGAAGATATCTTAAAAGGATTGCAATACCCACTGCAGGAAGCAGTCCTCCTGCAACTGACAGACCGCTCATTAACCACTCCGGCATATGCTCTGTAATGGCATTAACAAGATTCTGCCCGAAAATCAGCATCAGGAAAACTGGAATCGCTCTGGAAAGCCCCCACGAAAAAGCTCCCAACCATGTATTCCTTGCCATCCCCTTAAAGTCCATTCTTTCGATCGCTGCTTCGACTCTTTTGGAAAAGAATACATTGGAAAATCTTGCAAGGACATCCAGCTGTACCATTAAGAGTCCTACAGGCACCGCCAGTCCCATACCAAACTCCATTCCCTTTCCTGACGTGATTGCAAATACGGTCCCAATCATCGCACCAGTCACATAATCAGGTATGGATGCCCCTCCATATGTACCTACTCCAAGGATCATCAGCTGAAGAGTCGCCCCTACTGCNNCCCCCATAACGATACCGGTAATCGTCCCTATGATAACCGGCTGGTTTGCAAATATAGATGTAGATAAGCCTTCACAAATAAAAAAGAAAGCTAATAATGTCAATACTATTATCTGCCACACTTGAATTCCCATTCCCTATGCCTCCTTTTTAATTTATAAAAGATGTAAATTTCTTCTTATCGTCATTCGGTACCATCTGGGCATATACCGACACGCCGGATTTCTCAATATCCTGAATATCCTTAATTTCTTCCTTCGTGCAGTAAACGGATTTAAATATTTGTTTCCGTCCGTTTTTCACTCCCATGTTCCCAATGTTTACTTCTTTTACTTTGACCCCTGCTTCAAGAAGCTCACGGATTGTATTCGTCCTCCTTACAATGAGGAATACTCTCTGTCCTGTGTAAGAACCTTTGTTCAGCTTCCTTGCTGCAGAAGCTACTGACAGGACACTTAGCCTGATACCTGAGGGAACTGCTGCCTGCAGAGCCTTTTTGCTGATCTCATCGATCAAGATGTCGTTGTCTACTATCATAATTCTTGTGACGCCAAGGGTACGTGTCCAGTAAGTTGCCACCTGGCCGTGAATCAGACGTTCATCCAGCCTGAAATTCACAATCCCGTTATTTTCCACCGGCTCAGCAGATTCAGCAACTTTCTCTGTCTGTTTTGCGTCAGATATCCCTTCTCCGGTAATTATTTCTCTTGACTGTTCAATCGCACTCTCCAGCGTATCACCTATACTCAATGCAATCAGCATACCCAGACATAGTCCTGATACCAGCGCAACAGATGGATACTCATGTCTTATCACAATTGCAGCATTATAAGGTGTCCCCCCCTTTATGTCGGTAATAATCGCCTGACACTGTTCTGCTCCTTTTTCCCCAAGAATCTTTCTGTAAGCATTCTCAACCGATTCTTTCGTCATTTCTTCTGTAAACGTCACTACTATAAACTGGGGTGCTGTTCCAGTAATCATTTCGCAGCTCTTTTTACAAGCCTCAGCATATTCGCCATGCGAAGCAATAATATAATACATATCCCTTCCTCCTAACGTTTTCACTCAACACATCACGACCCTTTCAATAAAAACTAACCTACTCTCAAGATAAATTTTGTAACAGGAACAAAAATATCCGGTCTTTGTATTGGCAATGTCATCCTCCCCATAATTCTACGGTCATTTATAACCCTTGAACATCTCTTACTCCTTTCATGCCTAAATTGAACAATTTATTATGCATAATAACTTGCAATTTATTATAATTAAAATCAATTCAAAAATCTTTAAATTTCGCTTTTTGGAAACTTTTTTAGCAACTTCACCTTAATTATTCAAACAAAATTTGGTTATTTCTCACAAAAAAGACAGACTCTTCATGAAAGTCTGCCTTTTCTCGGTTTATCTATTCTTCTATTTTCTTTTTCCTGACTTTTCTGTAGACGTCCACAATCAGATCCACGACTATACGTTCAAGAATCAGATGATTCTGCACATCCGTCGTTAAATGATATAGGACCGGGTATGTGATACAGGGGTCATATGCAGCCTCTTTATTCGAAGTAATGAGCGCTATCCGACCCTTCGTTTTTTTGATAAATAATTTGGATGAATTCAAAGCTTTCAACCCATCCCTATAAATATACTGTCCAGAATTAGAAAATATAATAATCAGAGTATCCTCGTCTGCCTGATTAATAAATTGTTCTTGCTTTATATCAAAAAGATTTGTTTTTATATATTTCCTTTCCTCAGCAAACATATACATAAAATCCATAGCAACCGTTTCCGAATAAACGGCTCCGAATGCAGCAACTTTATCATAATCATAAATTGCCTCTGCCAGTTTTTGAATCTGCTCCATGTTAATTCCGGACAGAAAATTCTTAATATCGCCAGAAAGGACATTCAAATATCTTTCAATTCCTTGTGCTTCAATGAACTCGTTCATCGACAATTTTTGCTCATTTCCAGTATATTTGCTTCTTTTCTTTTCATTCCTCACATTATCCCTAAACTCTTTGTAATCCTCAAAGCCAAGACGCTTTGTAAATTTAGAAAGTGTCGACTTGGAAATGTGGCATTTCTTTGCGACCTGGTCAATCGGTAAAAATTCAACCTCGTATATCATATCCAGCAAACTTTTCGCGATATGCGCATCTGTAGAACCAAACTCACAGTCATTCAGTAAATTCAACAAGCGATAAGCAACAATATACATCCATCATCCTCCCGTATCTCAGTATACTTCTCAAAAATTTTCAAGTTTCATTGGGTGCCCTTAGCTACAATGAAAGAAATGTCTATTTTTCTTTTATAATAAGTATATTGTATATTACAAATTTATCAACTTCTTTATCCTCGGCAATCACCGAATAATCTTAATTGCCTTTTCACAGTTCCTTTCCTTCTTCATTGATGCGGCTATCCTTTACAGTACCTAAAGAGCTGTTTCCGCTTGCCTGATGTCATAAGGCCAGGAAGTTCACTTTCATGGTTCACCATGAATCCTCTCACCGTCCATATAAAAAGCAGACCTTCCCCTTATCGCGAAGATCTGCTTTTTTTGACTTAACTTAATTATTTTTTATATACAGTTAATTCATTTTCATAATGCAACTGTCCGCATGCAGCGCTAATTTCAGAACCAAATTGTGTTCTAATAGTTACGCTGATACCAGCTTTCTTTATGATACTGCAAAATTGCTTCATAGCACTTGAAGATTGAAACTTTAAAGTTGTTTTGTCTGTAGAATTATAAGGTATTAAATCAATGTGATATAAATGCCCCCATGAACCACGATTTTTCAATAAACCTACAATTGCTTCTGCATGATCTTTGGTATCATTAATTCCTTCAAGCATAATATAAGCAATAAACACTCGCCGGCCCGTATGAATGATATGTTTATCTAATGTTTTCATTACCTCATTCAATGGAAATCTTTTATTTACAGGCATTAAATGGCTTCGTTGCTTATCAAATGGTGAATGAAGGGAAAAAGCCAGATTTACTTGTGGAAATTCTTTGGTCAATCTTTGAATTCCCGGTATAATGCCAATTGTTGAAATAGTAATTCTTCGCTGACCTAACCCAAATAAACTTTGATCCGTTAAAATTTTTACTGCATCAAATAACTCCGGATTTGCAAAAGCCTCACCCATTCCCATAAACGAAACACTATTCAGTTTATGGTTATTAAAAAGGAAATAAAGCAATTGGTCCGTTATCTCATCAGCAGTAAGATTGCGGTTTAATCCAGCACTTCCCGTTGCACAAAAACGACAGCCAAAACCACAACCACATTGGGTAGATATACAAAACGATTCCCAACCTTGTTTATATTTTAATCCAACAGCTTCTATTTTTTCTCCATCGGTCAATTCGAACAACAGTTTTTCAGCTTGTTTGGAATCTTGTATAAAAACAGGTTTTGCACTGGATACACAATTTCCAAACTCAATTATTAAAGCCTTCCTTAACGCTTTTGGCAATATATACATATTATCAAAACTATCTATTCTTTGATGAAAAATAGCTTTTGTAAGCTGTTCATACCTATAATCAGGTAATTTTAAATTTGATACTATTTGTTTCATTTTTTCATATTTTGTTTTTATCTGATTCACGCAGGCTTCCTCCTCACTTTTAATCGTTAGGAAGCAAAGCCAGTATGATTAGCGACTTATACTACTCCATGCAAGCGTCGCCCAAAACATCCGGCTTTGCATGGAGCCTATTGTATGTTGCTATTATTAACTCTTTAAACATATTAATTTCCTTTTCTGCCTTTACAATTTAATTGTTTTTGTTGCTACATTTTCACAAAATGTTCTGTCATGCTCAACAAACAAAATAGTAAGTTCGTGTTCAATTAATAATTTCTCAATCTGCATACGGGAAATGACATCAATAAAGTTCAATGGTTCATCCCAAATATATAAATGCGCCCGTTCACACAGACTTTTAGCAAGCAATACCTTTTTCTTCTGTCCACCGCTAAAATCTTCGATATGCTTTTCAAATTGTTCTCTTGAAAAATCAAGTTTTCTAAGCATCGATTTAAATAAACTCTCGTCTATACCGTACTTATCTGCATACTCAGATAAATCACCATATAAATCTGAAGTATCCTGTGAAACATAGGAAATGATTAACTTGTTGTTCTTTCTTACAATTCCACTGTGGGGGATGCTATCTCCATAAATCAATTTTAATATACTTGATTTTCCACTGCCGTTCTTTCCTTGAACAGCAATTTTTTCACCTTGCTCAATAGTGAAACTTACTCCTTCACAGACAACTTTATCATCATATTTAATTGCAACATCTGAAAGCTCTACAAGCATTTTATCATGGAACGTAAACGGTGCTAATTTTAAGCCTTCATTCGATTCGATATTTTTAAGAAGCTTTGATTTCTCCTCAATCATGTTTTGTTGTCTGGCCTCTATATTTTTAGCACGCTTCATCATTTTTGCAGCTTTATGTCCAACATATCCTCTATCTAATTTGCTCCCGGAATTAGTGGTTCCATACTTGCTGCTTTCAACACTATTTGACCACGTAGTTGTCCGTTTCGCTGAGCTGGACAGTCTGTTAATGTCTTTTTTTAATTTTTCATTCTCTGCCAGCTCAAAACCATCTTGTAGTTCTTTGTTTCTCCACCATGAAGAAAAATTTCCTTTTTGTATTTCAATATTAGATTTATTAATAGATAAGATATGGTCAATACAATTGTCCAAAAAAGACCTGTCATGGGAAATTAGAATAAACCCTTTCTTTTTTTTCAGGTAATCACTCAGTTTTTGTCTGGCTTCGGCGTCCAAATGATTGGTAGGCTCATCGATCAATAAGAAGGAGTTCTCCTTCAAAAACATAGCAGCCAACAGTGCTTTGGTCTGCTCTCCTTTCGATAGCGTATAAAACTGTCTATACAAAGTATCATAGTCCATATCCAGCAATGATAATTCTCTTTCTATTTCCCAATCCATTGAATTCGGACTGATCTCCCGTATGATATCTATGGTAAAACTGCTTTTTTCCTGTACCTCATAAGGAAAGTATTCAAAAGTCACATTAGCTGAAATGCTTCCGCTATATTCGTATTTCCCAAGCAAAAGATTTAGAAAAGTAGTCTTCCCTCTTCCGTTTCTTCCCGTAAATCCCAATTTCCAATCAGTATCAATTTGAAAGCTTACATTTTCAAATATATTGTCATAGCTACCTTCATAAGCAAAGGTTAGGTTTGCAACATTTATTAAAGACATCTTTTTGTCCTCCTCTGAATTTTATCGTATAAATAACAAAGTCGGAACAATAGGCGACCTTATTATTACTCCATATAAGTGCCGCCTGTAGTATCCGACTCTATATGGATATAAACATGTGTTAGCAAAGTGTCTTTATTTATCATAATATTATTCAACCTCCTTATTCGAATTATATAAAAAATAAGAGCTGCAAGAATTAATTATTCTTACAGCTCATAAATATACATAGTTAAGCTAAACATTATAGCACAACACAAGTGTATATATTAAGAGAAAAAAAGAATAACTTTCTTGCATGGGTACAACAAAACAAACAGGACGCTCCTGTTTCGCTTTGTATGAAATGTACCGGAAAAATTAGCAAGAAAAATTAATCATTTTTTCACCTCAAATTATTTTTTATCATTGTACTATTATTTGCCGAAAAAGTCAACAAAGAGTGTATCAAAAAAAATGTTTCTTATATGTTGACCTTAAATTCTTATAGGCAGTATAACCAGCAGCTTTTATTAGCAAGGTTTACGGTGTTCGATTCGAGATTTCGTTTTCTATAAAGTCTTTGGAAAGATACATTGCTCTTATGATAGGGGAAAATCGCCTGTATTGAATCGTTTCTTTGTCAAATTTGATTTGAGCCTTCTCGGTTTTGCTAATGATTGATAGCACAGGTGGTAATGCTTTTACTAAATCTGTTTTAGTATACAATCCAATATTACTGTCATTTTCTATCAAAGCTTTTGAAATATACAAAGCCTTAATTCTATTTTTTAATAGAGAATACTGTGATGTACCATCTGCAAATTTTAATTGCATTTTTTCACAATTATTTATGGTAGAAGATATGAGCTGTAATGCAGCATCTAGTTCCTTTTGTGAATAATTTTCCATATATTTTTCCTCGCAACCGTCTCAACATTCCTTGAACTTATAATATGATGACTATAGCATCTGGTATCCCCTTGGAGTCAAGGTATATAGAAAAACTCTTGCCACTACAGCCTATTCTTTTTTGTAAAATCATTTTCTTCATTATAACATGGCAATTCACATTTTTCGATGTTTTGTATAATAAAATTCACATGCCAGATGGTAAGCAGATTTTACTGCTTTCACCTGGCATATGTTTCACATTCGTTCTTTTATTTAAGAATTCATTTATGGGGTGAATCTATACTAATCTGATCTTCCCGGCAAATTCCCAGCTGATTCCTCCATCTTCTGATTGGTATAGTACCTCTTGCGCCCCATCGGCCCTCTGTTTTCAATACTCTATTGCGTAGTTTCTATTCAATGGAAGAAACATATGCCACTAAAAGGTATACGAATGGCAGGAATATTTCGACTTCCCAATAAAAGATGCCTCATATATTCCTGCCATTTTTCCTGAATTCCCCTATAGCGAATCCAATGCCTGCCTCAAATCTGCGATAAGATCCTCCGCATCTTCAATGCCTACGGATAAACGAAGTGTATCATCATAAACTCCTGCTTTTTCCCTTTGCTCCTTCGACTGTCCAAAATGTGTGGAGGTTGCGGAATGTACGATCAAAGACTTTGCATCCCCCACGTTTACCATGTAATCGAAGATGCGAACCCGCTCCAACACCTTCTTGGCTGCCTCCAGACCTCCTTTTAGGCGGATGGACAGGATCGCGCCGGGACCTTTTGGAAAATATTTTTTCGCCAGGTTATAGTAAGGGCTGCTCTCCAATCCAGAATAGGATACCTGCAGGATCTGCGGATGGCTTTCCAGGAATTGTGCCACCTTCAGGGCATTTTCCACATGGCGTTCCATGCGAAGGGACAGGGTTTCCATACCCTGCAGGAGATAAAAGGCATTGGTCGGGCTGAGATGGGATCCGAAGTCTGTCAGATACCGGATACGGAGCCTCTTGGTAAAGATGTTTTTTCTCAGTTCTTCCTCTCCGATTGAATCCTTATACTCTTCATAAAAAGAATCAAACTGAGGGAATTTCCCGTTATGCCAATCAAAGCCTCCCTTTTCCACCACAAGCCCCACGATGATAGTACCATGACCCGCCAGATATTTCGTAGCGGAATAACATAAAATGTCGGCACCGTGGTCGAAAGCTTTGATGAGATAAGGAGTTGCAAAGGTATTGTCAATGACTAAGGGAATGCCGTTTTCATGGGCAAGCTTTGCGATGGCCTCAATATCTACGATGTTCATTCCCGGATTTCCGAGGCTTTCAATATAAATGGCTTTTGTTTTCTCATTGATTGCTCGTTTATAGGATTCAATATCGTTTTCGTCCTCGATAAACCGGCCCTTGATTCCGTATTCGGGCAGGATTTTATTCAGCAGGGTAGTGCTCCCGCCGTATAAAGTCTGAACCGCCGCAATCTCATCCCCCGCTGTTGCAAGATTCAAAAATGTATTGGAGATGGCTGCCATACCTGAACTTAAGGAAAGGGCTGCACTTCCGCCCTCTAATGAAGCGATTCTTTTTTCTAGTACATCATTTGTGGGATTGGAAAATCTCACATAGGAATGCCCTTCCTCCGAATAGTCGAAAAGCCTGGTACAGCGGTCAAAATCACCCAGTTCAAAGGCTGCAGTATGATAAATCGGTACCGCTTTAGAACGGTAATGCTCTTCCGGGTTATATCCCGCGTGGAGCTGCCTGGTCGTAAAACCGAGAGAACTGTCTTTGTATGCTTCATAGCTCATGTTTAAATCCCACCTTTTTGTATAATATTGATTCAATCATCTGAAGCAATCCATCTGCCGCCCATGCGATGCCGGCGCAAAAGATCGTGCCCCAAAGGATTTTATAAGTATTCATTGAACGAAGCCCATCAAAAAGTATGGTACCCAGACCGCCGGCATTGATGGTGGCAGCAATGGTTGCGATACCGATCGTAGATATGATCGCCAGATGAATTCCAGCCATAATTACAGGCAGTGCAAGAGGCAGCTTCACCTTGTATAAAATCTGCCACTGGTTCATTGGCATTCCCAGAGCAGCTTCCAGAACCGGCTCATCCACCCCCTTTAGTCCCGCCATGATATTGCGGAGCAAAAGAAACTGGTTATAAAGCACCAGAACGAAGATCGCCGTATTTCTGCCTATTCCCATAATCGGGATGAGTATTGCAAAGAGCGCAAGGCTGGGTATGGAATAGATGACACTGAAAATCTGGATTGCCGCATTTACCAGCCGCTCCGAACGAATGCTCAGCAGGGTGATGGCAAAGGCCAACAGGATGGAAATAATCAGTGTGATTCCTACGATCTGTAAGTGTTGCACCAAAGCAGTCAGTAATTTTTCCTGATATGTACTTAAGTAGTCTATCATCAAATCCCTCCCCTATCCGAAAGAATATAGTTCTTTCCGGCGGTTCTGATCAGGGCCTCAACAAACTCATCAGCGG
>DJBG01000165.1:0-254 GCA_002429965.1 Hungatella sp. UBA5982 | reverse complement strand
CCTTCGCCTCCAGATTCACCAGATGGAAAAGCTCTTCAATCCTGTCGTCGATCCGCTTTTTTTCCCACCCTAGTATCTTGGGAACAGTGGCGATATTATTATAAATGGTCATATGAGGGAAAAGTCCGATCTGCTGAATGACATACCCGATCCCTCTTCTCAGCTTGACAGGGTCCATTTCTTTGATACTGCTGCCAAACAGTCTGATTTCCCCGCTGTCGGGTTCAAAGATACGGTTTATCATTTTTAACAGC
>DJBG01000080.1 GCA_002429965.1 Hungatella sp. UBA5982 | reverse complement strand
TCGCGTTTGCATTCGCATTCACGTTTGGGTTTGCATTCACATTCGCGTTTGGGTTTGCATTCGCATTCACATTCGCGTTTAGGCTTGCATTCGCATTCACATTCGCGTTTGGGCTTGCATTCGCATTCACATTCGCGTTTGGGCTTGCATTCACATTCACATTCGCGTTTGGGTTCGCACTTCTTAATACATTTGCATCTACATTTAATAGTATTACTACTCATATCCTTTGACTCCTTTCATGCCGTACTATACAATATTATATGGGACAAGCAGAGAAGGTGTGAATTTTGAGAATGGCTTATATTTTAAGAATGGCTTACACAGAAAGTGGCCCCAGGTCAGAGTACCGGAGTCCACTAAAATAGGAGTAATACTAAATGATTATCGTATTATCACAATATATAATATGCAATACTTTTAATAATGACCCTTTGTATTCACTGATCACTCCGCCAGCCCCGGATACTGCTATGGCTGCCTCTACCAGGGAGATTCTTATCCTCCTTTGTGAATTTTCAGTTTAATTCGTTAATGCCCCAATGCTGATTTATTGTTCTCTCTTGCTCTTTTGTCAGAGGAATAACTCTTAAAAGTCTCCTTCTGAAAATCTTCACTTCATATTTTTCTCTTATCAATAGATAGTCCGTCTCAGAAACAACACCCTATTGCATTAATTTCATATAATAATTATGGTAACAAAGTTTCCTAATATTGAAGTACAGGAGTAAATCAATATGAATAACTATAACCAAAATTGGTTTAATGAAGATCATTGTGATTGCCATGATAAGCAGGCACACGTTCATGAAGTCCAAGGCAGTGTAGAGATAGCTGAACGCGAAGAAGATCCCCATAATCATCGTTTTGCTACGGTTTCCGGNNAACAGAAGTGAGCGATGGTCACTTTCATGACTTTAGAGTGGCCACATTGATTAATGATCCTATCGGTGAAGAAGCCTAAAATTTATTATTAATTTTTAAATCCCACCACATCTCAGGTTGTTTTATTTCGTTTGAGATGTGGTGTTTTTTTGATTCACCGTGTAATGGCCGAAAGTTAAATCCAATTTACGAGATACCTTCCCTTTTTATGTCAACTGTTCGTGTGGTCCTGGTGTTTTCCAAAAGCTCCAGGCTTATCTCTTTACTTTAATTCCTTTTGGGATAATTCCCAGGAAGTATCGGTGTTTTTCCCTGAATAACGATGCAGTCAAGCGATGATATAGTACCTATTAAAGGCGCACAAATAAAGGATTTTAGATAAATAGACAAACTATACACAAAATGATACAATATTCACGAAAGCAATGAGCAGTGCGAAACAGGACACAGAGAAATTTTCGTTGTGCTTGCACATAAGAAAATTTCCCTGTGCCCTGTTTCATAGGGCGAAGCCCGTGAGCGAAGGAAGCCGCAGGATTCCCTCGCTGCACTGCGGACTCACGGTACATTCAAACAACGCACCCTGTCACCAAGCCTTCCACTCACTCCCGATAAACAAAGAAAAAGGAGTCCATAAATGTACACCAACACAGGATACATGAACCTAACAGACGACGAACTGGAAGACAGCACTCTCCCCCTAAAAGCAAACAGCTGCGGCGTCTACCGCCTGCTCACCCACCCCGTCATGTCCACCATACGGCCCTTAGGACGGCCTGATTACCAGATTTTATACATCGCATCAGGAAAAACATGGTTTACCTTCCAAAAAGAGGCCGTGGAGGTCCCCGCTGGAAACATGGTGCTTTATAAACCCGGCGAGCCCCAGCAGTACGCCTATTACCTGGAAGATAAGCCAGAGGTATTCTGGCTTCATTTTACAGGCAAAGAGGCCGGAGATCTTACCATACAGGCAGGCTTTGATGACAGCCGGATCCTATATACCGGTGTTTCTTCCAAATACCAGGAATTATTCCTTACCATAATTCGGGAGCTCCAGCTCCCCCGCCCCTGTTTCGAAGAATTGTCATCCCTTCATGTAATGCAGCTTTTCCTGCTTCTAAAACGGCAAAGGAAAGAAGGAGGATTCCAAAAAACAGAGATCCAAAAGGAAATGGAAAAAGCGGTCCATTACTTTCATGAGAATTTTTCCACTGATATTGAAATCGACCATTATGCCAGAAAGCTCCATATGAGCACCTGCTGGTTTATCCGCAGCTTTAAGCAGTATACGGGAATGCCTCCCCGCAAATACTTAACTTCCATCCGTGCAAAAAAAGCCCAGGAACTACTTGAAAGCACTGACTACAGCATCGGAGAGATCGGCAGCATTGTCGGTTATGAAAATCCTTTATATTTCAGCCGGATCTTTAAAAAACAAACCGGCATTTCTCCCGCAGAATACAGAAAAGCGGCAAGGTGAGCTTCCCTCCCTCTGCCGCTCTTTCTATCTTCCCACCAGACGGTAGGTCTGGCGGTATTCCTTTGGCGTTATACCCATATACCTCTTAAAGATCCTTCTGAAATAATCCACATCCTGATATCCGCACTGGTAAGCGATCTCATTTCCTGTTAAGTTTGTCTCTATGAGCATTCTGCACGCCTTATTAAGCCGTGCCTCGTGGATCCCCTCCGTGAGCGTCTTCCCATAAACCGCATTGTAGACACGCCCTAAGTAGTCAGGGCTGCAATCCAGCTTATCGGCCAGTATGGAAGAAGATAAAGGCTCTTCAAAATGATTCCTGATATACTGCCCCGCCTGGTTTGCCAAAAGCACCTTCTGCCCGTTCACTTCCATTGGAGAAAGGGAGTCACTGAGCTCGCACAGCAGCTCTAAAAGCACCAGGTTTAAGATGGTCCGGTCATCCCTGCAGACATTCTGACGCTTGATGAAGCGCCGGAAAAGCTCCTCAAACTGCTCCGGCTTTCTGATTCGGATGAGCTGGGGCAGGGACATAATATCCCGTCCGATCCTCACCGCTTCCTCTTCCAGATGAAAATGGAGCCAGTAAAAATTCAAATCTTCTTCGAATTCCCTTGTCCCCCAGTGATGCCTTCCGGGAAATAAGATCAGCGCTTCCCCTTCCTCCACGTTATACGTTATATCCTCCTCGGCAATTCCAAGAATCCCGGAATTTACATAGATGATCTCAAAGGAATCCATGACCCGGTCCGCATGGCGTCCCTTGCCGTCAGTCACCAGATACCCTGCATTTAACGCTCTCACCGGAAGTACAGCCTTTAAATTTAAGTAATGTTCCATAAGTAACCTCCTGTCACCCCAGTCGGAATCCTCCAGTTTTTCGCTTCTTTTTCCTCTTGTATCCCTTCCATTATACTGGCAATATAGAGAGAGGAAAAACCTTTAGAAAAAGAATAGCAGATATCTAACAAAAAGAAAAGGGGATTGTGGCAGTTGTGCTACAGAAGTTCGATGATAGAAGCAGTATTACTCTTAAAAGAAAAAGTATCCCGCACCTATTTTAGCGGTACTACCATGACAGCAACAGATTATTCCAAAGGCAGAAATCTCTTTATCGCAGAGGGCTGCTGCGCCAACGGAATTGTTACACTTACCACCGGAGCATTCCTCTCCGGTTATGCCAATTCACTGGGAGCGACTGATTCCATAAACGGGATCATCGGTTCCATCCCGGTCCTTCTTTGCACTCTTCAGATGTTTTCCTCCATTCTTCTGGAAAGCCTCTGCCGGAAAAAATGCCTGATTTCCAGTTTTTCTTTTATCCACAGGCTTCTTCTGGCTTCGGTCTTTTTTGTGCCCCTGTTTATAAGTAATCCAGGATTCCGCCTGGCAGCGGTGATCGGCATCTATGGAGCCGCCCATTTTTTTGGAGCCTTTATCGGAACCGGAACCGGAAACTGGATCCTGCAGCTTGTTCCCCAGCACATGAGAGGGAATTATCTGGGAAAAAAGGATTCCTTTGCGTTCGCCTTTTCCACCATTTTAAGCTTGATCATGGGCTTTGTCATGGACCGGTTCCGCAGCTCTTCCATGGAACANNTTGTGGTAGGTACCGTAGTCTTTTTCATCGCCTGTACGGACTTCTGGTGCCTTTCCTCCATCAGCGAACCGGAAAGCCAGCCCCACCGCCAAAAGCTTCAGGACGCAGTATGGAAACCCCTGGCCGACAGGGAGTACCGGAAGGTCATGCTCACCTATATGTTCTGGAACCTGGCCCTTCAGATCGCAGGTCCTTTTTTCAGCGTATACATGGTCACAGGGCTTAAGCTGGATTATACATACATTACTTTTTTAGGCCTAATCTCCTCGACCGTCCGTGTTCTGGCGGCCTGGCTCTGGGGGCGTCTGGCCGACGCTACCTCCTGGCTTTTGGCAGCCCGCTGTTCCATGGGAATGCTGGGCCTTGTCCATGCCAGCTGGTTTTTCATGACCCCGGACACCTGCTATACCCTTCAGCCTGTCTTACAGGCTTTGTCCGGCGCAGCCTGGGGGGGCATTGCCATATCTGTCTTTAACCTTCAGTATCACTATGCCCCTGCGGAGAAGCGGGTGCTTTATGTCAGCTCCAATTCCTCCTATGCAGGGCTTTGCGGCTTTCTTTCCACCCTGCTTGGAGCCTTCCTTCTCAGGGTTTTTCCTACCCTGGAGATAGGGGGACTTCCCATAACCGGAATGCAGATGCTCTTCCTTCTTTCCGGGATCCTGATCCTGGGATGCGTTTTTTACATGGGAAGGCTCCGGTCCGTCTCTCTTTAAATCCGCCGGTCTTTGCAGGATTCCCGGATAATCAGTTCCGGCTTTAAGATCCGCTCCACCCTGCTTTCTTCATCAGGCACATTGTTCATCTTTTCCAATAGAAGCTCCGCCGCCATAGCCCCCAGCCGCTCCTGGGGGTGGGCGATGGTAGTCAGCTTGACAATCCCATTTTCAGCGATAAAAGAATTATCGTAGCCTGTCACGGAAATATCCTCAGGCACGGAAAGCCCGCTTTTTTCAATGGTTTTCATCACCTCAAAGGCAATCTGGTCATTGTAGCAGACGATTCCGTCAATCCGAACCCCTTCTTCCAGCTTAAGCCTTAAGGCGCCTGACGGCTTTGACACCCGGTCCTCGGTGTGGAACCAGACCACCATATCCGGATCATAAGAAAATCCCGTCTCCTGAAGAGCTTTTACATAGCCCTTGTGACGGTCCCTTCCCTGGCTGTCATCAGCCTTGAATATTCCCAGAATATGCTTATGGCCTAATTCAATCAGATGCTTTGTCACCAGATAACCGCCCATGCAGTCATCCATCAGGATATGGGGTTTATTTCTCATGTGGGCGTAACAGCCCTGAATAAACACATAAGGGATCTGATAAAAATCCAGCTTCTCATAAAGCCCCTTATGGCCGCACATGATCTCACTTTTGCTGGGCTCTATGATAAGCCCGTCAATGTCTTTTTTTAGGATTTCTTCCAGGCACCTGCTTTCCTTAAGCCTGCTGTTTCCCGTATTTTTCAGTATAATGCTGTAACCGTTTGCCGTGAGCACTCCGTCGATTCCCTGGATCAGCCGGGGGAAAATGTAATCCGACAAATAGGTGGTGATGACCGCGATATTTCCTGACCCCTTTTTTCCCCCTGCCTTTCTGGAAACAAAGGTTCCCCGGCCATGCTCTGCCTCGATAAACCCTTCCTGTTCCAGAATGGACAGTGCTTTTCTCACCGTATGGCGGCTTACATGACAGGAGGCCGACAGCTCATTTTCCGAAGGCAGCCGGTCTCCCGGCTTCCTCCTTCCTGAAACAATCTCTTTTTTCAGTTCTTCCATTAACAGATAATACTTTGCTTTTCCGCTGTCCTCCGCCATATGGGGCTCCTTATGATTCTTTATTCTGGCCGTAATAAGCATTCGGCCCATGCTTGCGCATAAAATGCTTATCCTGCATGCACTGAGGAGCCGGCAGAACCGAAGGGTTCAGCAGCTCGGTCATAAGGTTCATCCTGGCGAGTTCCTCCAGCACAACAGCGTTGTGGACCGCATTTGCCGCATCAGTTCCCCAGGTAAAGGGCCCGTGGTTTTTGCACAAAACCGCCGGAACATGCATGGGATTCCTTGCCTTAAAGGTTTCAATGATCACTGTTCCTGTATTCTTTTCATATCCGTCCTCAATCTCTTTTTCCGTGAGATTTCTGGCACAGGGAATCTCCCCGTAGAAATAATCCGCATGGGTAGTTCCATAGCAGGGAAGGGCCCTTCCTGCCTGAGCCCAGGAGGTAGCCATGGGAGAATGGGTATGGACGATGCCTCCTATTTCTTTAAATGCCTTATAAAGCTCAAGGTGAGTGGCAGTATCCGAGGAAGGCCTTAATTTTCCTTCCACCTGATTTCCGTCAAGATCCATAACCACCATATCCTCAGGTGCAAGCGCTTCATAATCCACCCCACTTGGCTTGATCACAAAAAGCCCCTGATCCCGGTCAATGCCGCTTACATTTCCCCAGGTATAAGTGATAAGCCCTCTTTTCGGTAATTCCATATTTGCTTCGTATACAATCCGTTTCAGTTCTTCCAGCATATCAGCTTCCTCCTTTTTGCTTTCGGAATTATTTTAAGCTGTCCACCGCGGCCCGCTCAATGGAAAGTCCATTTCTGTACCGTTCCATAAAAGCATAAAAGCCAGCTTCATCCTCAGGATCAGGCTCCAGCCTGGTTCCCCCTTTATCCTTAAATACCTTTTCAGCCAGATAATGATCCAGAGACTCTCCCTCCTCCTTCTGTACCATGTATGAGGCTAAAAGTGCGGCTCCCCAGGCTCCTCCTTCACCGGCTGTCTCCATAACGGAAACAGGAACGCCCAG
>DJBG01000162.1 GCA_002429965.1 Hungatella sp. UBA5982 | reverse complement strand
ACGTTCAGTCCCGACAGGATGGACAGGAAGATGCCCTCATGCAGATATCCAATGCGATGAAAATCATTAGTTCTGATTATAACATACAGGCTATGAGCGGTGACAAGCAGACGCCGGAAACCCGGCAGACTTTTGCCTCTGCCATCCGCCAGTTCCAAAAATCCATGGCCTTAAGCCTAAACTCCACCTATGAGGACACGTTTTTATTTGCCGGAGCAGATGGAAAGAATCCACCCTTTGTGCTGTCCGAGGATGGAAAAACCCTTACTTACCGGGGTATTAATGTGGATGCCGCACCTGGCAGTCAAGATTATAAAGATCTTACTAAATTGTCCAAAGAAAACCTTTATGTTGATTTAGGGATGGGCCTTTCTCTCGATGGCGTTGACCGTGTCGTGCCTTCCAGCGCATTTAACCTTTCTCTTCCCGGCATAAAAGCCACTGGATTCGGAAAAGATGCGNNGAGCTGGCTGATGCCCTGGAGGCAGATGATTTTGATACAGAGGCTTATGGAAAGCTTATGAACAAGTTTAAAGACTTAGGAACCAACGTACTAAATGAAGTTACGAATCTAGGCGTTAAATCAGAATTTTTAAATACCACAAAGGACCGACTTGAAAATAACGATATTTCTCTGCAAGAACAGATGTTAAAGGTGGAAGGAATGGATCCTGCAGCTGCTATTACCGATTATATGTGGAATCAGTACGCGTACAATGCCGCCCTAAAGGTAGGAACCAGCATCTTATCTCCATCTTTTATTGATTTCATGAAGTAAAATTGATGGAGGTGTGTTATAATGGAACCATTGCTGAAGATTACTACCATACCTATTGAATATGAACTGAAAGTTCATGGTGCAAGACTGGAATATTCCAGTTCTAAATCTCAACTGATAACCGACAGAATCAAGGGCGGCCTGACCATAAAAAATCGCCCCATTAAATTACATCTGGATACGTACGATGCACGTAATTCAGTCTGCCCTACTACAATGGAAAGCGTGCGCCAAGCCGCTGCCAAGGGTAAGTCCGCCGCTCTGGAGGCTACTGCTACATATGCAAAGGAAGGTGCCATGTTGTTAGACCCCAAGATTACAAATCCCCTTGATCAGATATTCAGCCAGCGTGCCCAGCAGCCTACGGGAGAATTCGGATTACGGTTTCTTCCTACTACGGGCCCTGATATCGAATGGTCTGATCCGGATTTATCCATGCAATACCAAATGGATAAACTAAGCTTTGACATAAAGGTGGCAAATGGAAACTTTGAGTTTATACCGGGAAATGTTGAGCTATCAATCACTCAAATGCCTGACGTGAATATTGAATATATCGGCAAGCCTCTTTATGTTCCGCCCAGCGCGGCCAGCTACTTCAATCATACTCCGGTAGATATTCTCGCTTAACCCTATACTCTGGAGGTATTTATGGAAATCAATACACAATATTTTGGCAAGATTTCATGTTCAGAAAAAGAATTCATACATTTTTCTGACGGGCTGTTTGGTTTTAATGACTTAAAGAATTATGTTCCTCTGGCCTTTCAGGAGAACAGCGATGCTTTAATCTGCCTGCAATCCGTAGATGATTTCAGCGTATCTTTTATTCTTATGAATCCATTCCAGTTTTATGAGAAGTATGAACCGGAATTATCTCAGGAGGATCAAAAACTGTTAGAAACTGAGGACAGCGAAGATAAGGTTTCTTATTATGTCATCAGTGTAATCCATGACCCCATGGAGAACAGCACGGTAAATTTAAAGGCTCCTATTGCGGTAAATACAGAAACCCGGGAAGCCAGACAGATAATTTTGGATAATCCACTTTACCGCTTCCGTCACCCGCTTAAGGATTTTATAAAAAAGGGGGATTCGTATGCTGATTCTTCAAAGAAAAAATAGCCAGTCCCTTACGATTGGTGACAATATCAATATTACAATTCTTGAAATTGGAAATGACTGGGTAAAGTTAGCCATCGATGCACCAAAAGAAATTTCAATTCTTCGTACCGAGTTATTGGAAGCTGCCTCAGCCAATCAGGAGGCCGCTTCCTCCCATCTAAACGAAGGCTCTATTTCCAAAATCAAGGACTTGATGAACAAATCAAAAAACAGCGGAGATACCTGATATTAATTAGGTATTTCCGCTGTTTTTTGTTCTTCTTGTTCTTCTTGTTCTTTCTGTACCTTTTGCTCTTCTTGTTCTCTTTCCTTCTTCTCTTCTTTTTCTACTTTCTCTTCCGTTTTTACTCCCTGATACTTTCTCCACATAAACCGAAAAAGCGTCTTTTTAGAGATCCGGAACTTTTCTTCCATTCTGCTGCCAACCATCCTTCTGAAATATCTCTCTAGACGGATCAGCCAAAAAACGGGAAGAAGTGCGCCGGCTTTCTCTAATGCCGGATATATGGTTTCCATGTATTCCCGATCCGGAAACAGCCACGCTACCAGCCTTCCCAATTCTTCCTTTTTCCTATCCCTGGAGTAACAATCAGCAACCGTTTTGATCAAGGGCAGGAACTGCTCACTGACTTCGCGCCCTTCCGTTCCTTTGCTGAAGATGTAAGATTCCATATTATCGTATATTTCCACATTTTCAATTCCCGTTCCGGTGCCAAACCAGCGAAGGATAAGATATTCCAGACGCTCTGCAAATTCCTCTATTTTAAGTTCCTTCAAACGTTCGTAAATATAAGGCCATAAAAAGAATTCCCCCTGGGTTTTATAAAATGCCCAAAAATCCATAATCTGGCTCAGACTGATATCCCCTCTGGCATAAGAATCCGTCAGCCTGCACATAAGGAATAAATACGTCTCACTGGCATTCATCTCCTTGATATGGTTCTGGCCTTTTTTATTTGGCAGGGAACGAACCAGATTGATATAAAATTTCTGCATTGATCTGCTGAAGAACATGGTTTGGTTGAAACACAAAACTTTATTACCTGGAACCCGATAATAAAGTTCCCCTCGAATTTCCGTATATCGTTCTTCAAAATCCGCGTCCCAAAGAAGTGTTCTGATGACCTGGGCATACTTCTTTTCCGTGCCGATCTCTATAAATTCCCTGCAGCACATTTCTTCAATGGGATAGCATTTAACAAAATCTGAATAATTTAAAAAAAAGCAGTTTATCCCGTTCCTTTCCAGAAGGGTCTGTACCTGCCTTTCTGCTGAACGTAAACGTTCAACCCGATGGACGGATTCTAAATATTTGCCAAAAAAACGCTGACGGATAGACTGAGGAATCTCTACATCTAATCCCATAATCCCGTAATAGACAACATGAGCCACACGATGATAATCAGCAATCCGAAACNNCCCAATTTAAGTACCTCAGCGGCTCCGGTGATTCCTTCTGGTTTATCACTGATGACAGCAATGTCATTAAATACCGTTCTTCGTATCCTTTACTCATTCACGATTCCACCTTTAATCAATATACGTTTCCCTGCTGTCAGCTTATTTTTTACCGCTGAAAAATAACACCTTATATACTATATATCGGTTTTTTTACAGCAATCTTAACTTTATCAGGCAGTAGTTCGATAAATAACATAGAAATAAATATTATTATAGAAAAGGTGAATGTGTTGAATACCATCCAATATATCCTGTTCCGAACCATGTTTCTGTCTGTAATTCCTTTTATGGCCTCCCCTTCCTTTGATCAGGCGATCCCGGATGAAACGGCAGTTATTTCAGATTATTCTGAAAATGAAATCCTTAAAACGCCAACAGCCGATTTTCCTCAAGAGGGAAGATATGACCTCATGCTGGACAGCGTATGCGGCCCTCTTACCTACTACAACCAGTCTGATACAAGATGGGGCAGCTTTCTATATGGTGGAAAGGATCCTCTTTCAACCTATGGCTGCGGTCCCACGGTTATGGCCATGGTTGTCAANNCCCTGGCTTATGGCCTTACTGCCGCACCAGTTAAAGATTATACGGTCCAGGGGCTGGCAAATGCATTAAATTCCGGCCATTTGGTCGTCGCTCTTATGAAAAAGGGCCATTTTACCCAGAATGGTCATTTTATTATACTTACCCGCTTTACGGAAGAAGGAATGGTAAAAATTGCCGATGCCAATCTATACGATAATTCTCAATTAGACTGGGATCCCTCTCTTATATTG
This sequence comes from Hungatella sp. UBA5982, assembly GCA_002429965.1. Lineage (GTDB taxonomy): Bacteria > Bacillota > Clostridia > Lachnospirales > Lachnospiraceae > Lacrimispora. The sequence continues at coordinate 4,389 of DJBG01000162.1, read as the reverse complement.
AAAGAATTAAACTACCATGCTTCAAACGGAGGGCCCCTTTGGATGATCGGTCCTCCGAGTTAAACAATCGAACTTCCCTGATAATTATTGATAGTAAGAGTCCTTTCCTGATAACCGTATGCTTATGTAGCGATCCGCTTCAATGGTACGGTTTAAAGCGAGCTGAATACTCTTTCCCTTCTCTGCCACTCTCTCCGCCATAGGACTGTCAGGATTCCTGCCTCCATTGCCATTTAGCCACTCTCTTACCTGACTGCCTTCTTCCGGTGACAGGGCGGATACCAGGCATTCTATGTTCCTCATACATACATCCGCTTTGTTCATTTCATCCTGTCGCATTCCTAATAACATTTGAACTGATTCCCTGTCATTGCGGGATAGGGCATCTCCCATCTCCCGGGTAATGCGCTCAATTTCAACAATAAACATATATTTCTTCTGCATTTCTTTAAGAATTTCAACCAGCATGGAATCTTCCATGTTCATCCTCCCTCATACCCATAACTGAATGTTAAATAGCCGGAGAGAAAATTTTCCCTCCGGCACCATTTTTAACTGCTTAACCGCTGCGCCTCTTTGAAAGCATCTCTCAATTCTGCAATCAAGGGTCTGACCTCTGCAATTACTTTTGGATTTCTCCCTGCGCTAATCCGGCTGAATTCATAAAGAAAGAAATTATACAGCCGTTTTAACTCGGAGCTTATTTCATATTTATGATCCAGGGTATTTTTTAAATAATTGACAATGTCATTGGATCGCTGCATGGACTGGTCAAAAAGCGCATAATCTTTTTTTTCCAGGGCAAGTTCCGCTCTAGTCAGACGCTTTAATAACTCATCATACAGGAGACCAAGCATCTCTCCTGGAGTCATGGTATTTACCGCCTGGGCTTTGTAATTCTGATAACCATTCGCATTCATATTATGCACCGCCATCCTTTATTGCCCGCCGACTGAACTCAGCCAACTGCTTTGAGAATTCATCTGGGAAATCAATGTCTCCAAAGTGGTAAACTGCTTTACATACCGGTCTGTCTCTGTCTGAAGCTGNNATAATACTATCTATTCCGTCAATGGATTTTTTAATGGTATTGGACAGAATGCTGTTGGGAGAATAGGCGGAACCCGCTTTCTCAATCAGGCTGCCCTTGACTGCTCCTTTTGTAGAGGCATAATTATCGGTTATGGTAGTAAGACGGGACATAAAACCACCTGTTTCTCCTGTCGTCTTATCCGCTTTCTTAATAAAGAGATTTTTCAGGTCTTCCGCAGAATTTTCCAAAGCTGCTCTGAATTTTGTCTCGTCAAGCACAAGGCTTCCCTGCTCTGAATAATCTTTGCTTGTGGATATTCCAAAAGACTCCAGCTTCCTTTGATCCTCGGAACCAGGTGATAATACAAAACGCAGACTGTCAGAAAGGCTTCTTAGCTCAGGATCATTAAAAAGCAGTCCCTTTTTGGCTTCTTCTTCCCATTTCTCAATCTGAGAATCCTTCATCTGTTCTTTCTGTTGATCCGTCAACGGCTCATATTTGCGGTTTGGCCTTGTGGAAACTTGATCATTTACCTGTTTAATGATATCGTTATAGTCTTTAATCATATCAGAAATAGCTTTTACAATCTTATCTGTATCTGTTTTGGCATTAAAGGTAACTTCCTGATCTTTATCGTATACACCTGTCTCATTAAAGGTTCCGCTTACGGTAACATTTAAGCCATCCAGGTTAAAGGAATTGCTTCCCCTGGTCAATTCGACCGGAGCTGATGAATCGCCGTATTTCACGTAGATAACGGCATCTTCCCCTTTAACCGCAGCCGGAGGAGTTACCACTCCAGTAACAGGATCCTGAGTTCCGGCTAAGGATCCAAACAGTTTCACATTATCCGTATTCTGACCATCTGTAGTTTTAGCATTAAACTCAATCTTTCCGGATGCTCCTTCTTCCTTCGATACAATGGAAAACCTGTCCGCATTTCTTAAATAGCTCACAGTTACACCGGCATCAGAAGCATTGATCTTATTGACAATTTCACTTATACTGCTTCCATAAGTCAGCCCTTTGATATCCACACCATTGATGGTAATGTTCAAAGGATCCGTTTTCGACTTGGAAGGGTCAGTATTCAATCCGGATTCCAAAAAGGTGGCATTCATCCTCAGTCGGTTTGATTCCCCTTCTGCCACATTTAAGGCACCGCCCTTTCCTATGACTCCTGAATCGGCAGAGGAGATTGCCAGGTCTGAAGATCTGTCATTCGTCCCATCAGGGTTTTGGGTAGTAAACTGGAGCTTCCCTTTATCCCCTGTCACATCGGTGGCTTTCACTTCAATTCTTCCTGTTCCAAATTCTTTTGCAAGTTTTCCCTCAATATCCTTCGCAAGATCAGCCATACTATCCCCAGCCTTGTACGAAAGCAATATGGATTTTGTAACTCCGTTATATGTAAAGGACATCTTTTTGCCATCAACCTGCTCTTGAAAGGACAGAGGTTTAAAAAGATTCTGATTTGTCGTTAATTCATCCGCCATTCCGCTTGCAGTGCTGACAGTCTTGCCCTGTTTTCCCAGTTCCACAAGGGCCTCACCATTCTCAATACCAAAGGCTTTCAATGCCCCCAGGCTTCCTCCTGCCAGACAAATCTCATTTTCTGCGGTATCCTTGGATTTAAAATCCAGCTTAAATGGGGTTCCTGCTGGATCGTTTGCTGTACCAGCAGGGTCTGCTGTTACCTCAATCATATCGGCAAGAGTCTTGCCTCCTCCTATAGAAATCCCTTCCAGTGCTTTTGTAATGGATTTCACGGTTTGCGTTCCATTGGAAAAATCATATGGATTCCCATCCTGATCCGTACCGCTATTTAACGGAACATTAAACGTCTTGTTTCCAATCTGAAATTTTAAACTCTCCCCTTCCAGGGTGCTGACTGTCTTGATTTCATTTAAATCGATTTCTCCAGTACTTAACTTTCCTTCGGTAACATAATTGCCGGAAACCACAGAGGCCTTCTGGGCCAGCTGTTTCACACCTACAACGGAAGCAGCACTCGAGTTTGAAGGACTTCCTGATACCTGGACATACTTGCTGTTAGTTCCTATCGGCGTAACACTGCTTCTTGCCCAGAAAGCAGCGCTGGAAATATTTGTATCAGGGTTCGTATAAGAAGTATATTTTGCTGAAAACTCAATCAGCTTGGTACTGATGGAGCGGTAAGTATCCTGTTTCCACAGCAGGGTCTGTTTGCTCTTTTCCTGCTTCGCAATCTTTGCTCTTGTGGCGGCGGTCATTCCTTCAATCAGACTATCCCGGTCTAAGCCGCTGGCAAGGCCGCCAAAGCCGCGGACAGAAGAAGAATAGCTGCTATTTGTCACACTATTATATACTGATGCCATAATGTAGCTCCTTTCTAAATACACACATCATCTGATTCTCGAAAATACAGTTTTTTCTTGTTTTTACTATACTTATTTATCGACATATTGTATACTAAAGATAATAGTTTTATTTCAATTTACGATTGGAGGAAAAGAAGTTGTCAACAGTCATTGCAATTACAAATCAAAAAGGCGGCGTAGGCAAAACAACCACTTCCTGTGCTCTTGCCTGCGGCCTGGCCATGAATCATAAAAGAGTTTTGGCAGTGGATTTAGACCCTCAGGGCAACTTGGGCTTCAGCCTTGGGCTGCAGATCGAATCCGGCGCAACCATATACGAAGTTTTAAAGGGAACCGCTTCCTTACAGGAGGCGATCCAGTCTACAAAGCGCTGTGATGTAATTGCCTCCAACATCCTGTTAAGCGGAGCTGAGCTGGAGTTTACGGGAAAGCAGNNAGCAGCGGGAATGTATTTTGAAAAATATTCTCTCTACTGTGGCAGGATATTACGATTACATAATTATTGATACTCCCCCTGCTTTAAATATTCTCACTGTAAATGCTTATGCGGCTGCCGACTATCTGATCATTCCCATGGTTCCGGAAATTCTAAGCCTTTTGGGAGTCTCCCAGATTAAAGATACCATCAGCACCGTCCGTTCCTCCGTCAATCCGGATTTGGTGGTCCTTGGAATATTGCTTAACAAATATAATCCCAGAACCCTCCTTTCCAAAGAGGTAAAGGAAATGGCACAGAAAATCGCCTTACAGATCAACTCCACGGTATTTAACACCCATATTCGATCCAGCGTCTGCGTGGCGGAGGCCCCTGCCCAGGGAGAAAATCTTCTGGATTATGCTCCCAGATCCAATCCGGCCCAGGACTACAGGGAATTGATTTCCGAGGTTCTGGAATTGATTAAACAACGTAAAAATTAATTACTTGAAGGGAGTTTCAATTATGGCCAGAAAAAGCAGTAAAACAGCTCATGTTATGAATCTGTTAGCAGGGGAAGA
>DJBG01000103.1 GCA_002429965.1 Hungatella sp. UBA5982 | reverse complement strand
TATAACGGCTGGCAGAGCCGGGAGCTGATCCAGAGCTTTGTCCGGTTTGCAACCGCATGCTTTAAACGTTATAAGGATGACGTGAAGTACTGGATCACATTTAATGAAATGAATATGAACTTAAACAGCCTGTACACCGGAGCAGGAAGTTTCCCGGACAGAGTGGATCGCTTAGAAGAGGCGGCTTACCAGGCATCTCATTACCAGTTTGTGGCAAGTTCCCTGGCAGTGAAGTCGGGAAAGGAAATCATGCCTGATGCACAAATCGGCTGTATGATCAACCGGATTGAGTCTTATGCAAAGACCTGCAAGCCGGAGGACCAGTTACAGGCATTAAAGGCTGACCAGATCAACCTCTTTTATCCGGAGGTACAGGCAAGAGGAGAATATCCTTCCTACATGTCACGGTATTTCAAAGAAAAAAACATAAAGCTGGAAACAGAACCGGAAGATTTTGAAATCATCAGGGATTATACGGTGGATTTCATCGCATTCAGCTATTACATGACCCATGTTACGGAAGACAGGCCGGATGCAAATGAACTGGCTGGAAAACTGGACAGTCCGATCAAGAATCCTTATTTAAAGCTGACGGAGTGGGGGTGGCCCATTGACCCCATAGGGCTGCGCATTACACTGAACAAAATGTATGACCGTTATAAAAAGCCCCTTTTCCTGGTTGAAAATGGACTGNNGCCAGGGATAAGATGGAGACGGATGGAAGCATTCATGATGATTACCGGATTGACTACATCCGTGAGCACATAAAGCAGATGAAGGAAGCGGTAACAGACGGCGTAGATTTAATGGGTTATACTACGTGGGGCTGCATTGATTTAATCAGCTGCGGAACATCGGAAATGACGAAACGTTATGGCTTCATCTATGTGGATCAGGATGATGAAGGAAAAGGTACGTTAAACCGATCAAGAAAGGATTCCTTCCATTGGTATAAAAAGGTGATAGAAACCAACGGAGAAGAACTGTAAGATCAAGGAAAGTATCAGTATATAATCAGTTTTAAAAGAATGGCGCAGCGCAAAGGCTGTGCCATTCTTTCTATAATTATGCACTTTATCAGTCAGCTAAATCGTATGTTTCTATGTTCTCAAAATCTAAGGTGACAATGGCTGATTCAAAGGAAATTTCATAGAGAATCAAGTAATCTCCGGCTTGTTCTATCATATCTTTGTAGCCGGGGATTTTTTTAATGAAATGTTCCGCTGCGTCAAATACTGTGCTTCTGCTTTTTTTAACCGTGCCTTTCGCCTTAATATGCTCATTGCCTGTGTGGGGAATGGTTGTAAATGCTACCTTATTATTGCCTTCCAATTCCTTGACTTTCTCATTATCCCCAAAAGTGGTAAAGAGCATCACTTTGGCGGCTTCGTCAAAGCAGAAATTTACAATCCTCACATTGGGCTGGCCGTCAGCACCAGTAGCCAAGGCAATTTCGGTTTGTGTGTTGATCAGTCGGGTAAATTCTCGTTTTGCATTCATAATTAAATTCTCCTTTGCTTTTTTTATGACTATGTTTGCAGTATAATGTATAATGGTATCATTTAGTGAAACCATTTAATCAGAAAGAGGAAAAATCCATGAAAAAATCAGAGCGGCTGAATGATATGATGATATACTTAAACGATAAAAAGTTTTTCAGTCTCAAAAGCATAATGGACAGATATTCTATTTCCAAAAGTACAGCACTTCGGGACATTCAGTCCTTAGAAGAAATCGGTATGCCGATATACTCTAAGACTGGGCGGAACGGATGTTATGGTATCCTTCCCAATCGATTATTATCCCCTATTGTCTTTACGGTTGACGAGGTTCAGGCGTTGTATTTTGCCATGCAAACACTTAACGCCTATCAATCGACACCTTTTCACTTAAATGTCCAAAAGTTAAAGCAAAAGTTTGAAGGGTGTATATCAGAAGAACGAATAAAAAAACTACGGAANNATTTTTAGCTTAGGGAGTTACAAGAACAAGAATGAATGTAACTGCTTGCAAGATATTCTGCACATGGCGGTTGATGAAAACGTGTGTGAAGTCCACTATACAAAGGGAGAGCTGGAGAAGCAGTATTATGTTCAGTTCTTTGATATTACATCTGCCTATGGACAATGGTATGCAACGGCGTACAATTTTCAAACGAAGAAGCCGCAAGTGTTCCGCTGTGATAAAATTCATTTTGTACAGCTTTGTGATAAGTATATGCCAAAGCCGCTTTCTGAATTTCTTATTTCCCCTAAAGAAATGTTTCGGGATAATGATTCCATTGATTTTGAGGTTGGTGTAACTGTCAAAGGCGTGGACATATTCTATAAAGAGCATTATCCATCAATGGAGCTGCATCAAGAAAATGGAAAATATTATGTAAGAGGTTTTTATAATAAAGGGGAAGAACTGTTTATCGCCAATTATTTTACTAATTACGGTGAAAGGATTTTATCTATCAGTCCAGCCAGCTTGAAAAACCTGANNTTAAACAAAGTAATACAAAGTAATCAAAGGAAAGCAAAGTATCGGCCCAGACGGCTGATACCTTGTTTTTTTGACTTCTTACATGGTGGAACCATAAGCATTTTGTATTATCATGCTCCAGAATGGACGCCTGAATATGCCCTTTTATTTCTTTAAAAAGCAAATCACTTTATCAAATAATGTAACGTGATTACATTTAAAACTAATTTACTAAATATATTGTAAAATGGTTACATGCGTGCTATAATACTAAATATAAGCGCTTATACTATAAAAAACCATACACATTGCCTATGGAGTGAAAAGGCATGAGGCATGAAAAGGAGGTAAAACATGCAGGGAGTTTCTTTGCTGGTTGTTATTGGATTGATTCTGTATACCGTGATCGCTGTGGTTGATCAGATTTCCATTCAATGCGGATTGTATACCCCGTTGTTCGCGGCTGTGATTACCGGGGCATTATTGGGGGATTTGCCAACAGGTCTGATAGTTGGTGCGACATTGCAGCTCATGACATTGGGAGTTGCTACTTATGGAGGTGCCACGGTTCCGGATTATTTATCAGGAGCGATTATGGGTACCGCCTATGCAATTATTTCCGGACAGGGGGCAGAATACGGAATCGGTCTGGCTATTCCCATCGGATTGCTGTTAACTCAGATGGATANNATTCATTCTTTCAGCATTACGCAGACCGCTGTGCGGAAAAGGCGGATTACAAAGGAGTGGAGCGGGCAAATTTACTGGGAGTGCTTCCCTGGGTCCTTTCCAGAGTGATTCCGGTCGCATTGGGACTGTGTTTTGGAGAGGCAGTGGTAAATGGAGTAAATGCCATTATCCCGGCCTGGTTCATGACAGGACTTAAAACTGCAGGCGCCATTCTTCCTGCAATGGGTATGGCCATACTGATGCGCTATCTGCCCATTAAAAAATACTATCCGTATTTTATCATCGGATTCGTGCTGATTGCCTTTGGAGGCGCTACATTTACCGTTATGGCGGCCGCATTGATCGGCTTGGCACTGGCTGCTCTTCATCTTACCAGAGTAAGGGAGCGGGTGGCAGTGAAGACTTTGGATGATGAGGAGGTAGAAATCGATGGCTGACAAAAACCAGACAGGAAGCGTGAAATTGGAAAAGAGTGATATCAATAAAGTATATCTGCGTAATCTGTTTACTTTACAGTTTGGCTGGAATTATGAAAAGATGCAGGGTCTTGGATATGCCTATGTCATCATGCCGGTTTTAAAGCGGCTGTACTCCAAAGATCCCGAGAAGATGAAACGTGCACTGAAGATGCACCTGGGCTATTTTAACACCACTCCGGCAATGTCTCATCTGATCGTCGGTGCCGATATGGCGCTGGAGGAAGAGCTGGGAATTGAGGCGGAGGAGGCTATTACCGGTTTAAAGACCGGACTTATGGGACCGTTTGCAGGAGTCGGTGATACGTTGTTCATCGCCATTTACCGGGCCATCGTGTTCTCCATTGCATCTTATATAGCCATGCAGGGGAATCCCGTTGGACTTATCATACCTCTCATTGCTTGTGCCGGGGTATTATGGATACGATATAAATTTACCTGGGTCGGCTATCAGTCCGGACGAAAGCTTGCGACCGGGTTTGCGGATAAAATTTCTCCTATTACAGAGGCGGCCAGCATCCTGGGACTGACTGTGGTAGGGGCACTGATTCCTTCTGTAATCAAATACCGTACGGATCTGCAGTTTACCATGGGAGACGTAACCTTTGCCCTTCAGGATATGCTGGATAAAATCATGCCATCCCTGCTTCCTTTGGGTATCGTGGTATTTTCATACTGGCTTCTTGGAAAGAAAAAGGTAGATTCTACAAAATTAATTTTTATTCTCATCGGTTTGGGCATGGTACTTGGCAATCTGCAATCCATGCTGACCTTTGTGGCTGGTTTATTTTAGAAAAAAGGAAGTTGAAACAGGAAAGGAAATAGTGGTATGATTGGAATCATAGTAACCGGTCATGGTGAATTTGCCTCCGGTTTAACCAGCGGGCTGAAACTGCTGGCTGGAGAGACGGAATATTATGAAACTGTTGATTTTAAAGCGGAGGATTCCACGGAACTTCTGACAGAAAGGCTTACGGAAGCGATCCGGAGGCTTAAGGACTGTGAAGCGGTGGCAGTGCTTGCGGATCTGACGGGAGGCTCCCCCTTTAATATGGCTTCCAGACTTAAAATGTCCGGTATCCATGAAAATATGGAGGTAATCGGAGGCATCAACCTTCCTCTGGTCCTTCATGCCTACATGTCCAGGGGAATGATTTCGGATATCCGAGAGCTTTTGGATGCCTCCATGGAGATGGGAAAACAGCATATGATGTATTTTCAGACATCGGATGATGCATGTGAGCTGGAAGAATAGGAAGAAGAAAAGGAGAAAAATTCATGGCAATTGTGCATGCGAGAGTAGATGAGAGACTGATTCATGGTCAGGTGGCTATGGTTTGGACCAATACCGTAGGGGCGTCCCGGATCATTGTGGTTAACGATGAAGCGGTAAAGGATGAACTGATCATTGCAGGCCTTAAGATGGCAAAACCTGCAGGAGTAAAGCTTTCCATCCTGTCTTTAAAGCGGGCTGCTGAAAAATTTGCAGAGAAGGCTTACGAAGAGGATAAGGTATTTCTCATAACAAAGAACGTGACGGATATGGCAGCGCTGATCCGCTCTGAAGTTCCGATCAAGGCTTTTAACGTGGGAAATGTGGCAAAAAGGGAAGGAAGCAGACCCATTAAAAAGTCAGTGAATTTAACGGAAGACGATGAAAAGGATATCCGGGAAATGGTACAGCTTGGAGTGAGTGTAACGGCTCAGATGCTGCCCAATGAGTCGGACCAGTCGATATTAAATATGCTGTAAAATAATCGGATGCAGGAGGAGGCGGAATGGAATCAGTTCGGTTAAAGATAAGAGAACAATACAATGAAATGAGTAAGGCAGAGAAGAAACTCTCAGATTTTGTATTGTCAGATACCAAAAACTGTCTTGGGATGACGGCAGTGGATATTGCAGGAAAAAGCGGGGTATCCTCCGCCTCTGTGATCCGTTATGTTCAAAAACTTGGCTTTGATGGGTTGGAAGGTTTTAAGCTGGCACTTGCTGCTACCGATGCCCAAAATGATAAGGAAGATATGGTAGACCCCATTATTTCCAAAGAAGATGATTTAGATACGCTGTGCCGAAAGATGGATGCCCTGGTGGATGCGGCATTTCAGGATTTTTTTTATCAGCTGAATAAGGATGCATTAAAAAAAGCTATCAACAAAATAAAGAAAGCCCGACGTATTTATCTGGTGGGGATCGGAAGCTCCTCACTGCCTGCTTATGATCTGTTCCATAAACTGAAGCGGGCCGACTTAAATGCAAATTTTTACCAGGATATCAATATGATGGTGGAATTTTTTAACTACATTGATAAACGGGATGTGGTGATTGCATTTTCCTACAGCGGGCAGTCCCAGGAAGTCCTTTATGCCTGCGGGATTGCAGAAAAACAGGGAGCATCGATCATAGCGGTTACCCGCAGAAGAGATTCTCCCCTTCAGGATATTGCGGATATATGCCTTCATGTGCCGGACAACGAGAAGGTCATGCGGATCGGTGCATTTACCTCTCTTCATACCTCCATCATGATGGCGGATCTTCTGTACATGGGAGTGATCCAGGAGAATTTAGAGCATTATGAGGTGGAGCTGATCAAAACCAGAAAGATGGTAGAAGGGCTGAAAATTAAAAAATAGAGGAGTTTTATGTGCAATATAGAAAAGCTTACAACGGAATCAACCAATGAATCTACCCGGAACATTGACAGGCTGGAATCATTGGAAATCGTTACATTAATAAATAATGAAGACAAAAAAGTGGCGGAAGCCATAGAAAAGGTACTTCCCCAAATCGCTGAGGCAGTGGAGTCAATTGTGGAGCGTTTCAAAAAAGGCGGACGGATCATTTATTGCGGTGCAGGATCGTCCGGCCGGATGGGCACACTCGATGCGGTGGAACTGACCCCCACTTACAGCGTATCACCGACACGGGCCTTTGGCCTTCTTGCAGGCGGTGATGAGGCCATGTATACAGCGGTGGAGGGTGCAGAAGATTCGGAAGAACTGGCAGTTGAGGACTTAAAAAGGGTGAAGCTTACAGCCGATGATTGTGTGATCGGCATTGCTGCCAGCGGAAGGACTCCTTACACAAAGGCGGCCCTGGAATTCGGAAAACAAACAGGTGCCTTTACCATTTCCGTTACCTGCAATCAGGACAGCGCCATGGCAAAGATCGCGGATATATCCATTGCCCCGGTAGTGGGCCCAGAGGTAATCAACGGATCCACCAGGATGAAAGCAGGGACCGCTCAGAAAATGGTGGTAAATATGCTTTCCACCGGAGCCATGATAAGGCTTGGAAAGGTATATCGGAACTATATGGTTCATGTGCAGCCCACCAACGAAAAGCTTATAAAGCGGGCGGTAAAGATGATCGTGGAAATAACAGGTGCAAAAGAGGAGCTGGCTCTTAAAGTGCTTTATGAGGCAGATAAGGATGTAGCTGCTGCCATCGTGATGATCGAATGCGGCTGCAGAAAAGATCAGGCCNNTGAGGAAAGCCATTGCGGCTGTGAAAAACGGAGCTTAGGCAGATGATAAGAGCCTGGAATGATAAAATTGAAACGGTTTTGGATGAAATGGCAGAGCAGCTTGTTCGGGACCAGGTGATCTGGGGAGCCAGCTGGGGCTTTGTCAGTGATCAGGGGATCCGCTTAAAGTACGCCGGAAAGCAGGGTGCGGTGGTTCCCTATTGTGACCGGAAAGTGGAAGCAGGTATGTATTACGACCTTGCTTCGCTGACTAAGGTGATTGGGACGGCCACCCGGGTCCTTCAGCTGGTGGAAAAAGGAGCAATAAGCCTTTCTCCTCCTGTAAAAGAGATCCTGGGCCGGTTNNCTGCTGCTTCATTCAAGCGGGCTTCCTGCCGAGATACGGAACAAAGAAAGCTGGAGCCGGGAAAATCTTCTGGAATATCTCTACACCACACCAAGGGAAAGAGAAGCCGGAGAAGGCTTCTTGTATTCGGATGTGGGTTTTATACTGCTGGGAAAGATCATTGAGAATCTGGACAAAACTACTCTTGAGGAGACCTTCCGGGATCATATTTTCCGCCCCCTTGGGATGTTGGATACTTCCTATATGGTTCTGGGCAGCAGGGAGCGCTGCATCCCGACGGAATGCACGGAGCAAAGAGGCTGTATCTGCGGAGAAGTTCATGACTCGAAGGCTCATCTGCTGGGGCAGTGCGGCAGCGCCGGTTTATTTTCTACATTGGAAGATGTGGTGAAATTTGTTAAGGCTTACCTGGAACATTCCCGGCTTTTGTTTGGAGAAGAGGTGTTTGAAAAACTTTGCAGCACTATAAAGTTTGAACGCACTCTGGGCTGGAGCAAGGAGTATGGAAGGGATACGCTTTATCATACCGGCTTTACAGGAACTTCTGTTTTAATGGNNTTTTGTTCTGCTGACAAACAGGATCCATCCCAGCCGGAGCAATGAAGAATTCTTAAAGATGAGAAAGAAAATGAATGAAATTTACTTAAATATGGTTTAATAGACTTATAAAAATGGGGGCGGCTCTTTCACAAAGGGCTGCCCCTATGATTTCCATTATACTGATTAGCTTTTTCCCAAGGCTTTCCCTGTCGCTGGATAGCTGTACGAAAAAGTCCGTTTCATAAACAATAAATTAGTATACTTCTTCTTCCTATTTCTTTAAACGGCTTTGATACTTGACTTTTTGTGACTTAATAGCTATAATTAGACGGTTACAGTTTTCGTACAGAGAACACGTTATAGTGTTGATATAGAGGCGGAATTATTATTTTAAAATAATAATCCCGCCTCTTTTTATATTTAAGGAGGCAAGTTACAATATGGATAAAAACAAAAATTTTCACTTGTTTGGGGCGATAATCGCTGCAGGTATTTTATCTTTTTCAGGAGTATTAATTGAAACGGCAATGAATGTAACATTCCCATTGCTTATACAGGAGTTTCGTGTGACTACGTCAGGAATTCAATGGGTAACTACCATTTATTTGCTTATGATTTCCGTCATTGTTCCAATTTCCTCTTATTTAAACCAGAACTTTTCAGCACGTAATTTATTTATCACAGCAAATCTATTCTTTTTACTGGGAGTTTTGATAAACTGCTTTTCGTCGGCATTTTCCCTGCTTTTGCTGGGGCGCTTGCTGCAAGGGGTGGGTACAGGCATAGGTCTTCCTCTTATGTTCCACATCATTCTCACAAAAGCTCCAGCTGAAAAGCGAGGAATGATGATGGGAATCGGGACTCTGACAACTTCAATCGCTCCCGCCATTGGGTCCACTTACGGTGGACTTATTTCCAACCTGTTGAACTGGCGATATATTTACATTTTTTTAATTCCTCTTATTATTCTTTCCCTTGCTCTCGGTCTGCACTCTATTACAAATGAGGTTTCAAGAGAAAAACAGCATCTGCATTTTCGTTGTGTTTTCTTTTTGGCCATTACCTTTACTTCATTTATAATGGCTTTAAGTGCCGGTTCAGGGATTGTTTTTGCATTGTTTTTAGTTATTGGGCTTNNAAAACTCCCTTACTGCAAATATCGGTGTTAAAAAACAGTAGATTTTCCTCATTATTATTCAGCCTTCTTATATACCAGGCTTTGCTATTGGGGTTGTCTTTCGTTCTGCCAAACTATCTGCAAATTTCTGCTGGCTTTCGTTCATCTACCGCAGGGGCCTTCATGTTTCCGGGTGCTTTGATGGGTGCTTTACTTGCTCCTCTTTCGGGGAGGCTATTAGATAGAATTGGTGCAAACAAGCCCATTTTGATCGGCCTTATTACAACCATCGTTGGGATAGGTATGCTTATTGGGCTGTTGCATACCAATTCATTGGTGCTGCTGATAGGTGCTCACCTTATTCTGATGACAGGTCTTGGCCTTTCTTATAGCAACCTAATGACCTGTAGTTTAAGCGCATTGCCGTCCACCCAAATTTCAGATGGTAATGCCTTTGTAAATACTTTTCAGCAGTTTATAGGCGCTGTTGCTACAGCGCTGGTCGCCGCAGTAATTTCATTTTTTCAAAATAAATATGGTTTTATCGCTGGTACTACCTCCGGAGCATGGGTTGTGCTTCTGATTTTCTTCTTATTATTGGTCGCAAGCACAATTGTTGCCCTTTCAGCATTGAAAAAGAAGAATTGAACTTAAATTTTTTATTTTCTTTCAAGCCTATAAGCAGTTTTCTCGCATTTTGGATACGCTTCAAAGAGCCTGAACTTCCTCGGTATTGGCGGGGGCTTCAAGCATGGTTTTTTGCCCGGCCATGTGTTATAACAGTCAAAATCCCATCCTGGAATTGTAATGTTTGAGCCTATATAGTAAAATGAGCAAAGAGAACTGTTTTTTTAGGGCCATGATACTTTGGTTGCAGAAAAAGAGGTAAAACTGTTTGAGATATTTGAAAGGAGGAATTAGCTGATGAATGAAAACACACCGGTTATAGAAACAGAACGGTTAATTTTACGAAAATTCACTCCCGAAGATGTTAATGATTTTTATGAAATTATGAGCGATAAAGAAGTGAATGATTTTCTTCCGTGGTTTCCGCTTAGAACTATTGAGGAGGCAATGACATTCTTAACCGACAGATTCCTTGCATATTACAGCAAACCAAGCGCTTACCGGTACGCTATCTGTCTGAAAGAGGATAACAAGCCGATTGGATATGTTTGGCTGAGTGAAAGCAAAAGCCACGACTTTGGTTACGGTCTGAAAAAAGAGTTCTGGCATAAAGGTGTCGTTACAGAAGCGGCAAAAGCGGTTGTGAAAAAAATCAAAGATACAGGATATCCTTATATTACAGCGACCCATGATGTGAATAACCCTCGAAGCGGCGAAGTGATGAAAAAACTTGGCATGGACTACAAATACTCCTACGTGGAACAGTGGCAGCCAAAAGATGTTCCTGTAACCTTTCGTATGTATCAGCTTAATTTTGATGAAAAAGATGAGAAAACGTATATGGAGTATTGGGATAAGTATGCGGATCACTTTGTAGAACAGAATATATAATAGTCAGAACCAATTAATGCTATGAAGAATGGCTGGATAGGCTATTTTGAATGGTTCCCAGATTACCTCATCGAAGTGACAGATTTATTTGCTGATGATAAAACAGTAGCTATCGTAGGATACGCAAGCGCTACTTATCAGGGAATAAAAACATCGGACAATAAAAATTTTTGGAAGCTTCCAGCCGCATGGAAAGCTATTGCCGAGAATGGTAAAATTCGACTTTGGCAGGTTATTTGTGACAGCAAAATACCTTTTGACATTATGAACAATGCCGGGAAATCATGAAAGTGGGGTACGGCTATGGATTCGGCTCTCCAATTAAGAGTAAAATTTGATACCAATAAGTTAGTTGCAGAGAACGAAATTAAATCTTCGCTGGAGCAATCAAAAGTTGTTCAAAAACTTACAAGTGATTATGAAGAAAATGCCTTTTTCAATCTTTTTCGCCTCATGTGCTTGTCTGATATACCATATGCGGAACGGTTGCCATATACGGAAAATATAATCGCTTTTATTTCTAATCGCTTGGCCTTGCCAGAGGGATTTTCTTATACTGGCAGTGTGAATTATATTGTCCCATGCTATAATGCAATGCTGTTGGAAGCGTATACCCGATTAGGAAAGGCAAATTCACGGGAAACACAAAATGCTCTGAATTGGATTAAACAGTATCAGGTATTTGAGCGTAACCAATCAACAGCGTGGAAGTATGATGGGATTTGTAAGCATGGCGGCTGTATGAACGCTGCTCCTTGTTATATTGGCATTGGAAAAACGGTTCGGGCATTGCTTACATATGCCGAATTTACAAGCTATTCAGACAAGACAGTAGAAGGCCTGATTGAAAAAGGCACTGAATATATGCTTCGGCACAATATGTATCAGCGGTTGTCAAATCATGCTCCTATCAACGCTCACATTACGGACATTATGTTTCCGCAGGCATATATGCTTTCTCTTACTGATTTAGTGTATATTGCAGGCAAGGCAAATCTTTGGGCCGACACCCGGAGCAATGCATTGAAGGAATTAGTTGATCACAAGGCTTGCGACAAAGGTAATTGGAAGATTGATTATATTTACAGCCACAAAGGGTATAAGGCATTTGATACGAAAAGGAAAGCGTCAGAATGGATTGGGTATATATTTGATTCAAGCTTGTCAGTAGAGAGATAGCAAAGAAAGTAACNNCTTTTTAACGCTTTTCTAAATCAAGTCTTGGAAAAATTTGAAATGCCCAAACGCCCATAAGGAAAGGATGTGTTGTTATGTCGAATCAATTATTAAAGGATGAAAAAATCTTTCCCACCCCGGAAATACTGCATGAAGCTTTGGTTGAGGCCTACCCTGCTTATGCACAATTTTTGAATATGCTGTCGGAGTCCTTCACCGGAATGTCATTTGACTGGCGATATTACAAGGATGGGAAGGCATGGCTTGGCAAAGGCAGTGCAGGGAAAAAGACTGTGTTCTGGTTCTCTGTTTGGGAAGGCTTTTTCAAGGTTTCTTTTTACTTCACAGAGAAAACACAGCCTGGTGTAATGAACTTGGAGATTTCCGAAGAACTAAAAGCGCAGTCGAGAAATGCCGCCATGGTCGGAAAACTAATTCCACTTATTTTTGATGTTAGCGAAGAAAGTCAGTTGAAGGATTTAATTATCGTAATGAAATATAAAGCAGCTTTGAAATAATTGAATTTATGGATGTGGAAGTTGGTTGTGGAGTTTTTAATTACTGATAATTTCACTTTGCAGTTGTGCTGCTGGATAACTGCAATACTCTTTTAGTCATTCATATACGTCCTGTCCGCTGATGAAATCGGATAGGGCTTAGTCCCCTTGGGATTCCCCCACAACAAAACAGGCTGTATACTCCCTCTGCGGGAGCATACAGCCCTTTTGTTGCCAGCAGCCTGTTTTTCGGTCTGCGTGTCATCTCTTGTAAACTGACCTAAGTGAACGTGCAAGTATCGCAACGTATCACAACGTATTACATCTAAGTATAGACAAGAAATATTGGTGCGGAATCTCATATGCAGTTGCTGAAAAAGAGNNAGAACCGTGGTTTTTGGATTATCCCTTTTCCATGCTCGGCAGGATGAAGGAAACTCCCCAGTCAAAACGTTATCATCCGGAAGGTAGTGTATGGAATCATACGATGATGGTAGTGGATCAGGCGGCAGAACAGAAAGCGAAGAGTAAAGAGGCCCGAACTTTTATGTGGGCGGCTCTGCTTCATGATATCGGCAAACCGGCAGTGACGAAAGTCCGAAAAGAAAAAATTACCGCATATAATCATGATGCTGAGGGGGAACATCTCGCGGAGTATTTTTTGTCCTGCTTTTCTGACGATGCCAAGTGGATTGGGTCAGTCGCTAAACTGGTACGGTATCATATGCACATTCTGTATGTGACAGATGGGCTCCCTTTCGGCGATATCGATGGTATGAAGCGGGAGACAGATATCGGTGAAGTTGCACTGCTTGGGCTTTGTGACCGGATTGGTAGGGGCGGAAGCGTTCCGGAAGATGAAACAAAGGCGGTCAGACTATTTCTGAAGAAAATGGGGAATATGTGAAATCTTGAACATTCGTTAAGTCTTTTATAATAAATCAGATCATTCATTTCATTCGGAAGAAAACAAGTTTGATTTAATTGTAAGGCTGCTGAGTAAAACATCTTCTATACAAATAACATCCAGAAATAGGCAAATGTTCATCAATGTACTATAATAAGGATAGTTAAAGAAATTAATGAATTTAGAGAGGCTAATTATGAAAATAAATTATGGAATTATATCAACGGCTGCCATCGGAAAACGATTCATCGGTGCAGTGAGGGCCAATGGAGGAACGGTGACCGCGGCGGCATCTAGGTCACTGGATAAGGCAAGGGCCTTCTGTCAGGAAAACAATATCGAGAAGGCTTATGGCTCTTATGAAGAACTTTACCAGGACCCGCAGATTACAGCTGTGTATATTACCACAATAAACCGGGAGCATTTTCATGAAATGAAGCAAGCTTTGAATAACGGAAAGCACGTGCTCTGCGAGAAACCGTTTACGCTGTCAAAACCCCAGGCAGAAGAAATCGTTCAACTGGCAAAGGAAAAAGGGCTGTTTGTGATGGAAATGCAAAAGAGCCTTTTTCTTCCTGTCACCGATTTGATTAAAACATATATTGATTCAGGAATGTTTGGAAAACTCCATCAAGTGAATATGAGTGCATCTTTTCAAAGCCCAAAGGCTTCATGGATGCATGAAAAGGATCAGGGGGGAGTTGTTTATGGCAGCGCTTCCTATACGTTTGAATATCTCGATTATCTGCTGGAGCCTGCCGATGTAATCGTGCAGGCACTGGGTACCAGGGGCGGAACCGGAGTTTATGACTCTGTCAGTCTTAATATAAAAATGGATGATGTTCTGATCAGCAGCCGTATTTCCATGCGGGGGCCGGCAGAAAGTTTTGCAGTTTTTTATTTTGAAAAGGGGTTTATAAAAACCAATGAATACTGGAAGGCGGACCGCTGTGAAATACATACCGGACAGGGCATCGAACTGATTGAGAAAACGGTTGATTTTGAAATGAAATATGAGGTGGCACATGCGGAAGCATGCATCAGACAGGGCCTGACAGAAAGTCCGGTTATGACGGCTGAAAGAACACTTCGCTGCTGCGGGCTTGTGGATCAGATAGTGGAATCGTTAGACCGGCAGTAGGGGAGGGCAGCCTTCTTTGCTTTTTGCGATTAATATAATAATACAACAAAATACCCTGATGATTGAACACAGTCTTTCTTTCTGTGTTCAGCCATCAGGGTTTCGTTTACCTTTTTTCGTTTGTGCAAAGTGTATATAGTTTAAAACGCGATTTCTCGATTATTCATAAAATTGAATTCTGGCAGAAAAGATAAACTTGACACTTGTTAAAATGATTGTTATAATTCGAAATCATACGTATGAATTAAAAAAGTAATAATGAATCAGGAGGACACATTATGAGATTTCCGAAAGATTTTCTATTTGGCGCGGCATCAGCGGCTTATCAGGTAGAAGGAGCTTTCGATGAAGACGGCAAAGGTTTATCAAACTGGGACGTATTTTCAAAAATAGAGGGCAAGACTTTGAACGGAACAACCGGTGATGTTGCTGTGGATCATTATCACCGGTTTAAGGAAGATATAAAACTGATGGCGGAGATGGGATTGGAATCTTATCGTTTTTCGGTTTCCTGGACAAGAATCTTTCCTCACAATGACGGCAAGGTAAATCAGAAAGGACTTGATTTCTACAACCAGTTGATTGATGAATGCCTGTCTTATGGCATCGTTCCTTTTGTAACATTGTATCACTGGGATCTTCCGCAGTACCTTGAAGAGCAGGGCGGCTGGTGCCACAAGGGAACCATTGATGCGTTTCTCCGTTATGCGGAAGTCTGCTTCCAGGCTTTTGGGGATCGGGTAAAGCATTGGATTACTTTTAATGAAACCATTGTTTTTACCAGACTTGGATATATGACCGGGGCTCATCCGCCGGGGATCAGACAGTGCCAGGAGAAGTTTTTCCAGGCAATACATAATGTTATGGTCAGCCATGCGAAGACAGTGTTATTATATAAAGCGCTTAAACAGTACGGCGAGATCGGAATCACCCATGTACTTGCACCGGCTTTTCCGGCCGATGAGCGGGAAAGCAGTAAAAAGGCGGCTGCACATGCCAACTATTTTGAAACTGCGTTCTTCTATGACCCGGTATTAAAAGGGGAGTATCCTCAGTACTGCCTTGATATTTTAAAAGAACGCAAGGTGATGTTTGAAATCACGGAGGAGGAACAGGAACTGCTCCGCAAAGCTGTCCCATTCAATGATTTTATGGGGCTGAATTATTATCAGCCGAAACGGGTTATCCTGATAGAAGGTGAGTCGGATGCGGATTTGTCAAGGGCAGCAAGTACCGGTGGTGTTGGTCAGGTCTCCTTTGACGGAGTTTATCAGACGGTTAAACTGGACGATAGGCGATATACCAAATGGGGTTGGGAAGTTTCGCCGGAAGGTTTCTTAAGTGGGCTGCAGCAGCTGAAGGAGAATTATGGTGATATAAAACTATATATTACCGAGAACGGCCTGGGAGATGTGGATCCTGTTATCGAGGGAGAAATCATGGACATTCCACGAATTAAATACATCGAGGAGCATCTGGCTGTGGTGAAAAAAGCCATTGCCGGAGGAATTCATTTAAAGGGATATTTCGCCTGGTCAGCCATCGATTTACTCAGCTGGCTGAATGGGTATAAAAAGCAATACGGTTTTATTTATGTGGATCATGAGAATAACCTGGAACGAAAGAAAAAAGCGTCTTTTTATTGGTATCAGCAAGTGATCGCTTCAAGAGGAGAAGCATTATAGGGAGGGAGTTATAATGAATAAATTTTTAGATAAGTTTACTGAAAAGCTGATGATATTTTCCAATTTTAAAACAGTGATGGCTTTAAAAGACGGTGCCATGTACATCATGCCGATAACCTTGGTTGGTTCCATCTTTTTGTTGATTGCCAATTTCCCGATCAACAATTGGGCCGGAATTATGACAAACATTTTCGGCGAAAGCTGGAATATTGGCCTTAAGCAGGTTTCTGCCTGTACCTTTGACATTATGGCGATTATTGCGGTTCTGGGCATTTCCTATACCTTTGCCAAAAACGAAGGTGTGGATGCGATTTCATGCAGCCTGCTTTGTCTTGTATCCTTTTTGATTATTACAAATTCATCGGTTGTTTCTCAGAATGGTGATGTAGTAAACGGGGTAATCCCCAAAGCGTGGGTCAATGGGAACGGGGTAATCTCAGCGATTATCATCGGAATTACGATGCCCAGGATCTTTACCTTTTTTATTAAAAGAAAAATTGTTTTCAAAATGCCGGATGGCGTTCCGGAAGGCGTCAGCAATGCATTTGCAGCATTAATTCCTGGTTTCGTGATTATGCTGATTTCCATGGCCGCATATCAGATCTGCAAGATGGCTGCCGGACTTTCATTGACAGAGATTATTTTTAAAGTGATCCAGGCACCGCTGCAGTCCTTATCAGACAGCCTTGCAGGAGGAATTATCATCATTTTACTGATGTCGCTGCTGTTCTGGGTTGGTATGCACGGACCGAATATTGTCAATGGAATCGTATCCTCCTTGCTTCTTGCCAATGCTATGTCCAATCAGGCAATTTTGGATGCCGGACAGACTTTGGTTGTCAATGAAAATGCAAAGATCATCACTAAGCAGTTCACTGAAAACTTTGCAAAGTTTGGCGGAACCGGAATTACTCTTGGACTGATTATTGCCGCGTTTATTGTGGCCCGTTCTCAACAGATGAAAAGCATTTGCCGGATGTCTTTTGTTCCAGGCCTGTTTAATGTAAATGAACCGGTGATTTTTGGTCTTCCGATTGTGTTAAACCCGATCATGCTGGTTCCGTTTATTCTGGTTCCGGTCGGTGCGGTAATTATCACTTATTGTGCTATCCGATTCGGATTTATGCAGCCCTTTGGCGGTCTGGTACTGCCGTGGACAACGCCGCCGATTATCGGAGGATTTTTGCTGGGAGGCATTCGCGGAGCAATCACGCAGCTTGTTATACTGGCCTATTCCGTAATTGTATATTTACCATTTGTAAAAATGCAGGATGATCTGTTTTTAAAAGAGGAGAAATAAATAAACCAGTTGGTATATCATGTTCCCTTGCTTGAAATTAATGGTATTATATAGTATTTTAGATAGTAGGGAAAAAGAAAGTTAATTGAGGTAATCAACATGGTAAAATACAAAAAAATAGCGAACATATTACTTAAGGAAATTGAAGAAGGATTATATAACTCTGTCGGAAAGCTTCCGACAGAGGAACAGCTGGTTGAACGATTTGGAGTCAGCAAGGCAACAATCCGCAATGCGATTGACATCTTGTGCAATTACGGAGTGGTTTATCAATTGCAGGGGAGCGGGATGTTTGTCAGAAATCATGACCGAAGTGATTATCTTACACTGGCGCTGCAGCGAGGTTTGACCAGCCGGTACGGGGACAAGGATATTCACACCCAATGCCTTGAATTTAAAGAGATCCAGGCGGATGAGCAGCTGGCGGAGCAGATGAAATGTGCGGTCGGTACACCGCTGCATTATATTGAGCGCCTGCGGATTGTGGATGGTTTTTATTAT
The DNA here is from genome assembly GCA_002429965.1 of Hungatella sp. UBA5982. GTDB lineage: Bacteria > Bacillota > Clostridia > Lachnospirales > Lachnospiraceae > Lacrimispora. The sequence continues at coordinate 1,112 of DJBG01000103.1, read as the reverse complement.
TCAGTCGAATATACTTATTACAATAAGGACATTATTCCATATTTGAATAAGGAGATTATTGAAAGCTCGATTTATAAATACATTCAGGAAGGGCTGAAGCTGAATATTTCATTTGCTGATAAATATATTACCAGCGATAAGTTATGCAAAAAGGATGCCGGGCTGCTTCATTTGCAGGAAGGCGATCCTGCTTTGATTATCAATGATATTGCGTATTTATCAAACGGAACTATTTTTAACTACTCCAAAGTCGTCCATAATTATCAGAAGGTTACGATATTTGCTATGGCTAATAATATTTAGGAGGTTACGTTATGTTGAATATATTACTGGTGTGTAATGCTGGTATGTCCACAAGTATGGTTGTAAAAAAAATGAGGGACGCCGCAAAGGAAAAAGGGCTGGAGGCAGAGATCAATGCCCGGCCGATTTCAGAGTGCAAGGACTTGATTGATACTTTGGATATTATCTTGTTAGGGCCGCAGGTAAAGTTCCAGAAGCCTCAGATTGACAAGCTGGTAGAGGGCAGAATACCGGTAGAAGTAATGGATATGAGAAGTTATGGAACCATGAACGGTACCGCTATTTTAGATCAGGCCCTGAAGATACTGAATCTGTAAAGCACACAGGAACATGAAGGAGTATACATAATGGAAAATTTAGAAATGACTGCAGTTACACTGANNGTCAGGGAACTGATTGATGTATTAATATAAAATAATAGGGGCTGCTGCAAAATAGAGGAGTAATCATCTATTTTACAGCAGCTTCGTCTTTATTCCGGAAAACGAAAAGCGGTCAGCAATTCAGTTTGAGGTTTTATTGTGTTTGTTAACGATAAATGCTATGATAAAAAGGACTATAATCAGCACAGAAAAGAGGACAGGTATGAAGTTAATACTAATAAGACACGGAGAACCAGACTATTCCATTGACTCTCTCACAGAAAAAGGCTGGAGAGAGGCAGATATGCTTTCCGAAAGGATCAGTAAGCTTTCTGTTTCCGCTTTTTACTGCTCCCCTCTTGGAAGAGCAAAAGATACAGCAAAGGCAACATTACCAACACTACAAGCTGAGGCGGACGTATTGCCCTGGCTTAGCGAATTCCGTGC
>DJBG01000014.1 GCA_002429965.1 Hungatella sp. UBA5982 | reverse complement strand
GGCCTGTGGAAAATCAGCAAAGAATACGGAAAGCGTATCAAATACGGTAGCGGAAAGTACTGACCCAAGCTCTGAGAATACAGAGGAGGTAAGCCAGGAAGCGCCTGGCAATGGGGAGGAATTTAAGATTCTGATCGGCAAGGTCAAAAAGGTTGGAGACAACTTGGAAGGCATGACCGTGGAGAGCGGCGGCAAGGAAATAAATTTTGACTTAATCGGCGCTGAGGTGGAGACCTCCTATGCGCTGGAGCCAGAGGTGGAAGTTTCCGTTATCTATAAAGGAGAAATTTCCGGTTCCGATGCCTCAAATGCCAAGCCTGTCCTGGTGTTGGACGGGCAGCAGAACATGAAGGTGCAGGAGGTGGCCGGAAGTGTTATAGACCAGGCCATGAGCACTTTTACCATTAAAACGGAATCCGGTGAAGAGATTGGGTTTATAAAGGACAACTGCGAGGGACTGGACACCGATGTGCTTGGAACCGCCACTGATGACAGCAACGGAAGCGGAGCCATGGTAAAGGTGACCTATGTGACCGTGACCTACGACGCAGGAAGCAAATCCAACTTCCCCTTAAGGGTGGAAGCCGCAAAGTAAAATTGATTAAAATCCCGAATATGCAGGCATAATTTACTGAAGTAAGGCAAGTAAAGTGCAGAAAGAGCTTGCAAATTCGGGATTTTCATGTACAATAATAGAGATGACAGAAGAAGGGGCCAATGGACCCCTATTTTGATGATTTTGGCTATCTGGAGGCGGACTGGAAACAGGAAGGTCAAGCGGCCGGAGGGAATAGCGAACGATAACCAGATTGCAGAAAGGGAATTTAAGATGATCAGTGCACATAACGTAACATTAAGACTCGGGAAAAAAGCATTGTTTGAAGAGGTAAACATTAAGTTTACCGAAGGCAACTGCTACGGGATGATCGNNTGAAAGAAGATTTTACCGATGAAGACGGCATCAAGGCAGCAGATCTGGAAGGAGAATTCGCTGCCATGAACGGCTGGGAGGCGGAATCCGATGCGGCAAACCTCTTAAACGGCCTTGGAATCGAGACAGATCTTCACTACAAATATATGAGCGAGCTAAACGGTTCGGAAAAGGTTAAGGTGCTTCTTGCCCAGGCACTGTTCGGGAACCCGGACATCCTGCTTCTTGATGAGCCGACCAACCACCTGGATTTGGATGCCATCGCATGGCTTGAGGAATTCCTCATTAACTTTGAAAATACGGTTATCGTGGTTTCCCATGACCGTTACTTCTTAAATAAGGTCTGCACCCATATTGCAGACATAGACTACGGAAAAATCCAGCTTTATGCAGGTAACTATGATTTCTGGTATGAGTCCAGCCAGCTGATGGTAAAGCAGATGAAGGAAGCCAACCGGAAAAAGGAAGAAAAGATGAAGGAACTCCAGGAATTTATCCAGCGTTTCTCCGCCAATGCTTCCAAATCCAAGCAGGCGACTTCCAGAAAGCGGGCACTGGAGAAGATTGAACTGGATGACATCAAACCGTCCAGCCGGAAATATCCATACATTGATTTCCGTCCGGCCCGAGAGATCGGTAATGAGGTTTTAAGTGTTAATAATTTATCAAAAACCATTGACGGAGTAAAGATTTTAGACAATATATCCTTTACCTTAACACGTGAGGATAAAGTGGCCCTGGTAGGACCCAATGAGATGGCAAAGACCATTCTGTTCAAGATTCTTGCCGGGGAAATGGAGCCTGATGAGGGCGATTACAAATGGGGCCTTACCACCAGCCAGTGCTATTTTCCGAAGGACAACACAGCGGAGTTTGATAACAATGACACCATCGTTGACTGGCTGACCCAGTATTCTCCGGAAAAGGAAGCCACCTATGTGCGCGGATTCCTTGGCCGTATGCTGTTTGCCGGAGAGGATGGAGTAAAAAAGGTACGGGTATTGTCCGGTGGAGAAAAGGTGCGCTGCATGCTTTCCAAGCTGATGATTTCCGGAGCCAATGTGCTGATGCTTGACGAGCCTACGGACCATCTGGATATGGAGTCTATTACAGCGCTTAACAATGGTCTGGTAAAATTCCAGGGAGTCCTGATTTTCTCTTCCCGTGACCATCAGATTGTTGAAACAACAGCTAACCGTATCATTGAGATCGTAAATGGACAGCTGATTGATAAGATTACCACCTATGATGAGTATCTGGCAAGTGATGAAATGGCTCGTAAGAGACAGGTATTTACCTTGACAGAAGAACAGGTCGAAGAGAACGAATAAAATATTTAGGCAGACGCCTCAGTTTTGGCAAAAGAAATACCAGGCCGGAACTTTGGCGTCTTTTTTTTTGCCTGGTATGGAAAGTATCAGTGTCTGCCGGTTTTTCGGGAATTATTGCGCATTTTTTCTTCATGACGTATAATCAGACTTGGAAAGGAGGTGAGAATCATTGATACCATAGATTATTATGCCTATGCTTCCCATATGAGAGGCTGGAATCCCCAGTTTAAGGCGGTGACAGCAGTAGCTTCCCTGTTCTTTTGTATCGGGGCGAATGACAGGAAGGTGTCGGTAATGGTGCTTTTTGCAATGGCTGCAATCACCATTCTGGCAGGCGGGGTTCCCTGGAAAAACTATATTGCCCTGCTTAAGATCCCTCTTGCATTTCTCCTTTTGGGGACAACGGCCATTGTCATCGACATATCGCCGGTGCCTCATGGACGGGTGCTTGTTGCTGTTCATGGAGTCTACTTATATCTGACGGAAGGCGGGTCAGAGCTGGCCCTGGGACTGATCTTAAAGGCTGTGGCAGCTTTAAGCGCCATGTATATGCTGGTGCTTTCCACTCCTGCAAGTGAGATCATTTGTGTATTCCGAAGGCTTCATGTTCCAAAGATGATTTTGGAGCTTATGAACATGATTTACCGGTTTATCTTCGTGATGATGGATACCCAGTGTTACATGAAGCAGGCAGCTGAATCAAGGCTTGGTTACTGCGATTTCAAGACTTCCTGCCGATCCTTTGGAAGTACGGCTGGAAATCTGTTTGTTGTTTCCTTAAAAAAGGCCAATACCTATTATGATGCACTGACAGCCCGCTGCTACGACGGAGAGCTTTTGTTTCTGGAGGAGGAAAAGGAGGTAAAAGGCTGGCAGCTTTGGACCGCGGCCGGTTATTTTCTGGTCCTGTTATGGGTGCGTCTGATGGTTTAACTATGTGGCGGAGACAATAGACGAAGGAGGTGAGGGAAGATGGAGGAAATTCTTTTGCAGGCGGAAAACCTTTGCTATTCTTATGGGCAGGGAAAGCAGGTGTTAGAGGAAATTAATATCACTGTGAGAAAGGGAGAGAAAATCGTTGTTCTCGGTTCTAACGGTGCGGGAAAGTCCACCTGCTTTCTCAATTTAAACGGGGTATACCGTCCGGATTCCGGAAGGATTCTTTACCGTGGGAAAGAAATAGGTAAAAAGGATTTAAATGAGCTGAGAAAAAATGTAGGTATCGTCTTTCAAGATGCGGACAACCAGATCATCGCTTCTACGGTGTTTGCAGAGGTGTCATTTGGCCCTATGAATTTAAAGCTTCCAAGAGAGGAAGTGAAGAAACGGGTGGAGGATGCCCTGGAATACATGAATTTAAGTTCGATGAGGGACCGGCCTCCTCATTATTTAAGCGGAGGAGAGAAGAAGCGGGTCAGCATAGCGGATATCATTGCCATGGAATCTGAGGTGGTCATATTTGACGAACCTACGGCATCCCTGGATCCGGTCAATGTGGAAATGCTGGAAGGTGTTCTGGATAAGATGAATAAAATGGGGAAAACTCTTCTGATTTCCACCCATGATGTGGATTTTGCATACCGTTTTGCAGACCGGGCGGTGATTTTCGCCGGAGGGCGCATCATAGCGGATGGGCCGGTAAGAGAAGTGTTTGAGGATGAGGAAGTATTAAATCAGGCCAATTTAAAAAGGCCGATTCTTTTGGAGGTTTATAACAGCCTGGTGAGGCACTGCATTTTAGCAGCATGCGGGAGCGCTCCCAGAGATGCCGGAGAGCTGGAAATGCTCTTGCAAACACAAAGAAATTGACAGAAAGGTAATAAACAGCTACAATACTATCGTATTATGTGAAAGGTGCCTGTGAAAATTCTCCGCAGGATAATAGGGAAAAGGGTGCAAATCCCTTACGGTCCCGCCGCTGTAAGTGGGGAGCAGGGCTCAATAAATCACTGGGAAACCGGGAAGAAGAGCTGCTGTGATGAGACACGAGTCAGAAGACCTGCCTTTCATAAGGAAGTTCGATTCGCCTTTGNNCCTTCATTAAGTAAATTATGCCTGCGACGCATCCGGTTACGAGCGATGACCGGATGCCGGGAAGTCTTTTTGTTGTACAAAGATTTAACCCGTGGGCGCCTGTCTGATGTGTGGGAATCATCGGATTTTGGTGCTTATTTTATTGGAAGGAGAATGAAAATGAGTAAGAAAGAAAAAAGAGTCATGAAACTAGTCATCGCATTTGCCTTGGCCTTTGGAATTGTTCCAAGTGCTTATGGAATGCACATTATGGAGGGGTATCTTCCAGTGGGATACTGTATCGCCTGGGGGGCCGTTTG
>DJBG01000132.1:394-8443 GCA_002429965.1 Hungatella sp. UBA5982 | reverse complement strand
TTTAGGGAATGGTGTGAAGAATGGTCCTCCGGGATATGATAATGGTGAATTTTTGAATAAGTGGGCTTTGCATAACGATAGTACATCATTTAAGATACTCAGATCAGATGAGTGTATCGGAGGTGTGATCCTTTGGATAACTGAAAAACAGATAAATAAATTAGGCTGCTTATTCTTAAAACCAGAGTTGCAAGGTAGGGGAATGGGAACATATTTGTGGAAATGTATAGAAAATATGTATCCGGAAACAAATATTTGGCATACAGAAACAATCGGGTATTCCATGAGTAACCATCATTTTTATGTTAATAAATGTGGCTTTAATATTATTAGCATTGAGGAACCTTTTAACAAATTAGAACGTCAGTTTATAATGGAAAAGAAAATGAAATAAAAAGGGTTATTTTAAAACATATATAGAAGACTACTAGCTATCAGTATGAAGCTAGTAGTCTTCTTATTGTATTAAATCCAGAATTAGAATTTAACGTATTAATGTACATTGGAAACTTAATATTGATAGTTGGTAAGTAAGATGGTATTCTATCCACAAAGCTGCTTATATTATACGGGGGGAAATATTTTATGAAAGTTGTATTTTTGATTGGAAATGCGTCTGTTGGAAAGATGACAGTTGGACAGGAATTGATGAAAATTACAGATTTACGTTTGTTCCATAACCATATGACAATTGAGCCAGTAATTGAAATCTTTGGTTCCTACAACGGGAAAGTAGTTTCTCGTTTAAGAGAAGTGATTTTTGAAGAATTTGCTGCATCAAATAATTACGGGATTATTTTTACTTATATGTGGGCGTTTGACCAGCAGTCTGATTGGGATTATATTGAGCATGTCAAAGAAATATTCAGGCCATACGAAGCTGAATTTTATCATGTTGAACTTGTCGCTTCAAGAGAAATACGTTTGGAAAGAAATGTAACTGAGAATAGATTATGCAACAAGGCATCAAAACGTGATATTAGTATTTCTAATCAAAGATTAATAGGTGATGATGAAAGATTCCGGCTGGTAAGTAATGACGGGGAAATACCGTTTGATAATTACATTAAGATTGATAATTCATATGTTTCACCTGGTAAGGTTGCTCAAAAAATAAAAACACTGTTTACATTATAGCATGAAGCAACAAAACTGAATATATAAAAACTACCTACTATCAGTATTATGTACTGTCCTCCAATAAGTTAGATTTTTTGGTCTAACTTATTAGGGTCAGTACAGCATTAAGCTGGTAGTTTTTTTGTATTCAAAATGAAGAAAGTTAATGCACAAAACTGAAATTAGACCGAGAAAGAAGGGAATCAAACCATGAATAGAATGAAAAAGTAATATCAATCATTGCATTAGTTGCCTTGATGGCAAGTACGGAGGCAGATAGAGTATCCTCCAATGTATCCCAAAAAGCGGATAATTTCAACTTGATCCGGAGGCTAATGCCAGGACTGACAAGCAGTTGTTTGAACTGGTATGTGCATTCTTAATTACGCTTGACAGTAGCCGTATTATTGCCGTTGTGAAAACTGGACCGAATGAATACGAAACATTCCGTAGGCTAAAATGACTGGACACTATGGGTAATTGAAGATGTTAGCGGGGCAAGTGTAGTTTTGTACAAGTGAAGATAATTCCTGAAAAAAGCCATAAAAAAGGAGGGCCGGCAAGATTAGGGAAATCCTGCCGGCTGTATGAAAGAAATTTACTTAAAAGCTGTTCTGCAAGGCGGAATCAGAGGTTCTTGTCCTCTGAACCGTATTCCATGCATAATTGGGAGGAGCATAGAAAGATGATATTTTAAGTGGACTGTTGCCAATATTAACGATGTTATGCCAAATGCCGGCGGGTACAAATATGGCATAATTAGCAAATGCGAGATATTGTCCGTACATTGAGAATTTATCTTCACCTAGCTGAATTAAGCCTAAGCCTTCTTCTATTCGTAAAATCTGGTCGTGATCAGGGTGGGATTCCATACCAATACTCTCATGAACAGGAATGTTCATAAGAGTAACCTGTAAATGGGTTCCTGTCCATAAAGTCGAACGGAAATTATCGTTTTGCTGTGCTGCCTTGTTTAGATCAATAACAAAAGAGTTTGGTCCGTAATCATAGGGGAAGGCTGGTATATTAGCATCTTGATTAGAGTTTTCTGAATTAGACATGCAGTAAGTCACCTATTATATATTTTATACTAATATATGTGACATAAATATCACTGCTATCAAAAAATCAGGAATTTCTGAAAAAGAAGAATGTGCTGCGTAACATAGATCCACCTTTTATTACCTGCACGTACCAGGAATTAGTCCGGCAATGTATGATAGAATTAAGAGGAGCTGTTGGAAACAGTAATCCGCAGCCGGGCAGAGGTAGTGCTTTCCGGGTATGTTTGTGAGCTGTATGTGGGGGAAATTGCAGATTCCGGCCAGAAAGCAGAACGGTCTTCCGTGGATAGAAGTGTTATGATAGAACTTTTGGTTGGTGGATCAGATGAGGCGGGGAAATTAGAATTTGATTGATGTAACTGACTTGAAAATTTACTATTGAGCGTTTAGCAATTTTTCGGTACGATAATTTTATTGATTATGCGGTTATTGCTACAGCTAAAACATGGGAAAGATATAAAAACGAAATCATGCCTGGTCAGAAAGATGCAGATATAAACTTCATTCATACATACCAAAAAGAAGGATACGGTTTTTCTTTTGAAGAATCATTAAAAGATATAAACTTCGATAAACCGATTGCTGTAATAACAGGTAAACAAGACAATTGTGTTGGTTATGAAGACGCATGGAGATTATAAAGCATTTGCCACGTTTAACTTTTGTGTGTCTTGATAAAGCAGGACATAATCTTCAAATAGAAAATAAACCACTATTTGATTTACATTTTCATGATTGGTTAAATAACTGTAATTAAAGACATTATGAAATAATCTTCTAACTACTATGGTCAGCAGTTTTTATATCAAAATTGCTTTTACACGAAATTACCTTACTGGCTTCGAAAATTCCTATTAAAATTTAAAGAATTATTGTTCCTTGATGTGTGGTATAGTAAAAGAACATTAGTTCTATATTTGGAAAGGAGATTTAAAAATGATTAAAAGAATGCCGACTCATTGTGGAGATGAGACTTGTTCGTCATGTGTTGTTGCAGGAGATCATATTTACCTGGCTCATCATGCAGGTGGGCAAGACAAGGAAGACATTGAATATCAAATGCGAAAAACATTTGAAAGCATGAAAAAAACGCTTGCTTCTGTTGATGCTACTCTTGATGACGTGGTNNGATATTAATGATTTTCGATTAGCCGCTGATGTTTTCAAAGAATATTTTAAAAACGGAGCGCCTGCAAGAATGACAACAACGACTGAGTTTGTTGGACAGACTTGTTTATGCCAGATGGATGGCATTGCATATAAACCATTACGGTAATTTTGATAGTTAATAAGTTTAGTGATATTTTATTTATAAGGATCTCTTGATTTACTACAAAGCAAAAAGGAATAATAAAAATGGAAAATTGGTTTACACTCGATCAAATTGATACGGATACTCACATTATCAGCGAATACCGCCATTGGGAGGAAACGCACTGCTACCTGCTAGAAGGTGATGAACGATGTTTGCTCATTGACACCGGGCTTGGCGTCTGTAACATTTCCGAAGAAGTGAAAAAGCTGACAGATAAACGGGTAACTGCTGTGGCGACACATATCCATTGGGATCATATCGGTGGGCACGAATACTACCCGGATTTCTACGCGCATGAGGCGGAACTAAACTGGCTGAACGGCGAATTCCCGCTGACAATGGATACTATCCGGAATATGGTCGTAGATCGCTGCGATTTGCCGGAGGGTTATGACGTCAATACTTACAAGTTCTTTCAGGGAATGCCTACACGGGTACTACAGGACGGTGATACCATCGATTTAGGTGGGCGCAAGATTACTGCACTACATACACCGGGACACTCTCCAGGGCATCTGTGTTTTTGGGAAGCGCAACGTGGATACTTATTTACCGGCGACCTTGTCTATAAGGACACGCTGTTTGCGTACTACCCCTCCACCGATCCGCAGGCATATCTCATGTCGCTTGAAAAGATAGCGGCATTGCCCGTGAAAAAGGTATTTCNNNNCCCAAACGACACTTATCCACAATAATGTGGAAACAATTGTGGATTAATTGTTAATATCTGAAAATACGACACAAAACCTCAAATTAATACAGGTTAGAAGTGCTTTTATACACAAATTCGAGAGTGAGCCTTAAGGAATTAACAGCCAAACAGAAAATCTTCTGCCCATAGTACCAAGGGTAAAGGCCTGCAGCATCCGGCAATAATCAGTTGGCCATGAAATCGAAGACACTCACTCCTGATCAGGAAGGTACACTTTCTGGCTGCCTTTGGATCGTGAAGCTAGGGAAGCAAAAAGTCTAAAAATCACGGTTTTATCATGAATCTTACAAGATCATCTATTAAATCTAAATAATTTGTGTTAAGATATTAAGGAAGTTCGGTCCGCCTTTGGCTAACTGAACGGCTATGCCTAAGAATGAACAAAAGGAGATTCAGTATGGTCGAGAAAGCTGTTGCATTTGCAACCAAGTCCCATGAAGGAACCTTTCGGAAAGGGACGAAGATTCCCTATATCGTCCATCCTTTAGAAACAGCAGTCATCGTTGCGCTTATGGTAACGGATGAAGAGCTGATCTGCGCCGCGCTTCTTCATGATGTGGTGGAGGATACGGGTGTTACAGAGGAAGAGCTTAAAGAAAAATTCGGACTTCGGGTGGCTGAACTGGTTATGGAAGAAACAGAAGATAAAACGAAGTGCTGGAAGGAGCGCAAATGCGCGACACTTGATCATTTAGAAACGGCTTCCAGAGAGAGCAAGATCCTTGTTCTGGCGGACAAGCTGAGCAATTTAAGATCGACCGCGAGAGACTATTTTTTAGTGGGAGATGATCTTTGGCAGCGCTTTAACGAAAAAGATAAATCAGAACACGCCTGGTATTACAAGGGTGTCGCAAAGCGACTTACAGGCCTTGAGGAGTTTCCTGCTTATCAGGAATATATAAAATTGTGCGAAAAGGTTTTTGAATAAAATATGGACAGATACAGAAAAAAAGGCAGGGCTTAAATTTGAAAAAGCTCTGCCTTCTGTTAATCCGTATGCCAGGACCCTTACAGGGTTTTTGCCCGGTCCGCAATGTTTTTGTGAAAGTTGATGACCTGATGCTCGTAGGTCTCTTCCATGAGTGGAGAGGTGATGATGAAATCAGCAGTCGCCCTGGTGTTGGCAATGGGGATGTCGTATACCTGGGCAATGCGTAAAAGCGCTTTCACATCCGGGTCGTGAGGCTGCGCGGTGAGAGGATCGGAAAAGAAGATGACCAGGTCGACCCTTCCTTCCACAATCTTTGCGCCGATCTGCTGGTCACCTCCCAGGGGACCGCTGTTATAGCCCTTTACGGGAAGGCCTGTCTGATCAGTGATCATCCGTGCCGTCGTTCCTGTACCGCAGAGAGTATGCTTTTCCAGAGCCGTCTTATGCTCCGTACACCATTCGATCAGTGCGCGCTTTTCGTTGTCATGAGCGATCAGTGCGATGCTTTTTTTCTTTTCCAGTGTGAATGTAATAAAGTCATTTGATAACATCCGGTTCCTCCTGTAAGCAGCTGCTTCCTGTATGTATCCTTAGCAATAAGGCTTAGTTTGGTATGATACTCTGCAATGAATAAGTAATGGAAAGATCTTTTCTTGAATATTCTCTTTTAAAGTTCTGAATAATGCGCTTTAAGACTAACTCACCGTTTTCATAGGTTGCCGTGGGCAGAAGTAAAAGGTATTGGCTTACGCTGTAGCGGCAGAAAATATCTCCCCTGCGCAGGGATTTGCGGATGGATTCTCCAAGCTCATCCATTGCCCGTGTCTGAACCGCAGGTTTTAGAAGCTCTCCCTTTAAATTGCTGATGGTCAGAAGGCATAGGAAAATAGAGTCACCGGTACGCTGGATCGCTCTTGTCTCCAGCTGATAGATGTCTCGGAACACGGAGGGTTCACAGCAAAAGGCCCCGCTGTTCGTACCGCCCTCTGAAAGGATCTCCTGTATGGTACTTAAATCCATGGTAATTCCATGTTTCTTATCACTGATTAGCTTGTATAGATCCTTAAAGCGAATGGAGGGGGTGATGGCAAATTCGTTATAGAACATGTCGGTCACATGATGGTAATGCTCCATGGCCATAAGCTGGTTTCCACTTTGGTACAGTGCGTAGACTAAGTAATAATGAGCTTCCTCACTGTAGGAATCAATGGCAATGGCTTTCTGGCATACATCAATGATAGTGGGATAATCCTTTCTTTTTTCCAGAAGGAACAAAGTTTTTTGGATCAGTTTCTGATAGAGCGTGTGATAATAGGTGTGAATCGGTACAACCCAGGATTCCCACTCGGATTTTGGTAGAAAATTTCCCTTATACAGGGCAAAGGCTTCCATGCAAATGGATAAGCGGTCATCTTCGGATAGGCCGGGTGCCTCCAATCGAACACACAAGTCTTCAAAGAGGTCGGTATCACAGACCGTTGTAAGGTCCTTTGTCCAGCCGTAGGCCTTGCGGTTCTGGAACACCAGCTCTTGTGTGGGATATTCCAGAGGCTCTAAAAGTTTGCGTACACGGAACATTAAGGTCTTTAAGGCTCCTGCCGGGTTATTGCTGGCTTCATCCTTCCAAAACAGGTCAATAAGTTCTTCTACAGGAATATCGCGGCCTCGAAACGTAATAAGATATTCTAAAAGGCTCCAGGGTTTTTTTGCCTGATTATTCTGGTCTACGATTGTCCTGTCCCCCATGGATATGGAGAAACCTCCCAGCATATTTACATGAATGATAGATTCTTGATTTTTCATAAATGTCTCCATATTAACATTTTCTTATTTTAGTATATAGAAAAAAAGTGGAAAAGTCTAGCATTGCTTATAAAAGATTGTGATATTTGTAAAAATAAGGTATACTAAGAGGGATTTAAAACCTTAATGAAAGCAGGAATGAGCATGAAAAGTAAAAAATTGGCCTTTGGCATTCTTATCATGGCCGTTATTTTTCTGGCTGTGGGTGTAGGAATGCTCTATTCTGATTTTAAAACGAGAGATCATGCCGAACAGCAGTATGAAAGTCTTGCGGAACTTGCAAGGGAGACTACAGCTGGAGAAAGGTCGGCCAGCGTCCCGGAAGCAGAAACAAGCGCTGCCTATGCTTCCCCCATTGATTTTGAGGAATTGGAAAAAATCAATCCTGATATCGTGGGCTGGATCAGGATCGAGGGTACGGTAATCGACTACCCCATTGTACAGACGGATAACAATGAAACTTATCTGGATACGGATTTTGAAGGCAAGAAAAGCGTGGCCGGAGCCATTTACCTTGATTATGAAAGCGAACCTGATTTTTCCGGCAGGCATAATATAATATACGGGCATCACATGAAGAACGGATCCATGTTTAAGGACATCATAAAGTACAAGGATGAGGCTTTTTTTAAAGAACATCAGGATATATTTATTTATACGCCGGAGAGGGAATACCACTTAAAGCCCGTCACAGCCCTCTATACGGATCCCTCTTCCATACGCCGGAAAACCGTGTTTGAAACAGAGGAAAGTTTTCAGGCATATGTGGAGGAGATGACAAAGNNAGGCAGCTCTGGTCTTTTGTAACCTGCAGCTATGAGTTTAATGATGCAAGAACCATTCTATACGCCTGTGAAGTGCCTCAGGGTGAAGATTAGAGGGTTATAAGCATACATATTGTTCTGTATAATCTGCAGACAGATGAAAGGAAGATATTATTATATGGGAAAATATTTTGGAACAGACGGTTTCCGCGGGGAAGCCAATGTAACGCTGACGGTGGAGGATGCATTTAAGGTAGGCCGTTTTTTGGGCTGGTACTATGGGCAGAAGAATCCGGAAGAAGTATGCAGGATTGTCATTGGAAAAGATACAAGACGCAGCA
>DJBG01000132.1:0-233 GCA_002429965.1 Hungatella sp. UBA5982 | reverse complement strand
CTTCCGCCATAGCTAAGAACGTTTTTGACGCCTTGGGAGCTGAGACCCATGTGATCAGCAATGAGCCCAACGGCTTAAACATCAATACAGGCTGCGGCTCCACCCACATGGAACAGCTTAAGAAATTTGTAAAAGAGGTGGGAGCTGACGTGGGCTTTGCCTATGACGGAGATGCGGACCGGTGCATAGCCGTGGATGAGAACGGAGAAGAGGTGGATGGAGATTCTATCTTG
>DJBG01000190.1:6147-17894 GCA_002429965.1 Hungatella sp. UBA5982 | reverse complement strand
TTGTCAATCGAACACATAAACAGAATGTACATAACAGAAAAAGCGAGCCCCAAATACAGGTACCCGCCTTTTACTAATTTATTACATTGGTGTGAGCGTTATGGGTTAAAAATTGACTCCGTCCCTGCGCTCCATTCTGATTGATACCTACAACTCATGCTCCAACTTAAGCCCTGCTACGGGTTAAAGCAATCGTGCATTACACCTCACTGCATTGCGCTAATAGCAATCATGATTTTTACTAATTGATCTTATAGCGCCTCTTTACCCCCTGAAAAAAATTAATCGATATGTGCCACAGCACGAATTTCAATCAGCTGGTCGGGAAACGACATACTTGATACACCCACGAGAGTGCCAGCTGGTCGGTGATCACCCACATACTCCTTAAAAATTTTAATGCATTTTTCAAAATGTTCTTGCGGGTCTATTAGNNGATTTTGTAGCACCAAATTCTGCAAGCACTCGATCAAGATTCTCTAATGTTTGTTTCGTCTGTACCTCTATATCTCCCTCTCCAACAAATGTGCCTTGCATATCATGGGAGAATTGCCCCGAAATGTATAAGATGCCGTTAACGCAGTAACCTTGGGCAATACCGTGTTCGCCTTCCCATGGAAGGCCGTGATTATAGGTTTTAATACCAGTCATAATTATCGCTCCTTTACTTTAATGTGAGCTTAGTATATACTAAGTTCAAATATAAAAAAAGTACGTACTTTATTGAAAGGTACTATTTGAAAGGATAGTGTAAGTATGGGTATGGCTGATTTTAATGGCATAGTTAAAAATATTCAAGATACCCCTTTTGGTTATACAATGTCAGTGATTGGTGGAAAATGGAAAATGGTTATTATATACCTTTTAGCTGAAAACCAACCAGTTCGTTTTAATGAAATGCATAGACAAATAGGAACTATTACCTTTAAAATATTGAGTTCTCAATTAAAAGAATTGGAAGCGGATGGACTGGTGAAACGGAAAGAGTATCCCCAGATTCCTCCTAAAGTTGAGTATAGTCTAACAGATAGAGCACAAACTTTATTACCCATTTTAGAAGAATTGTGTGATTGGGGAGCGAAAAATCGAAATAGTTGAAATCCAAAAAATAATTTATTTTGCTAATCCCGGATACTGCAGCGCCACATCCTGATCCGGCGTGAGCGTCACCGGCTCCGTGATTACTAATGAATATAAAAATAGGATACAATACTAATCTTAGCAATATTGTATAATAATCATTTACCCCAATGGTATCACAGGCGTTTTTCCGTTCCGCCCATAGTTTAAATTCAGCTTCCGTCTTTTTTTGCCATGCGTCTGCGGCCTCCCCTGACAGCCCCAGGCGTCCTGCATCTATACTGCTTTTCAACTTCAGCCTGCAGCCTATTACGTTGGTACGGTTTATTTTAATGCCGGAGGTTGCAACAGGGGCAGCCGGCGTTCATAACCTCGGTTAAGTACGGCGTTCTGGTATTTCTCTACGGTCTAGCCTGTGCGGAGCGTTCAGGAGATAAAAGGCGGTACTTTTCAGCCCATACAGAAACCGTAAGCCGTTCCGGAGGTTTGAACCGTATTTGGCTGCGTATGAATCCATATCTAATGCAATCAGATTCACAAACTTTTCACCAAAACATACATATCACCTATCTTATTCCCAAATAAATTTCAGTTTTCTTGTTTTAAATTATTGCATTAAAAAACTACCAGCTTAATACTGATAGTTAGTAGTCTTCTTTATATATTTGATTTTGCCGGCTTCGTATTATGCTCATAACAGTGAGCTATGAATATTTGTGTAATAAATCTTTAGGAATATGACAATAGTCATTAGGGCATCTATCTAATCTATCTTGATGTTCATCTGCACTTTTAACGTAATTCATCAGCGGAAGAACTTCCACTACAATTTTGTCCCTATCTGCTCTTTCTGTTATATAATTCTTGGCATCTTCCAAATGTCGAGGCACTTTACTATATACGCCTGTGCGGTATTTTATTCCCACATCATTACCTTGTTTATTCACACTGTAAGGATCTATAATCTCAAAGAAATAATCCATTAGTTGAGGAACAGTTACAATTTCAGGGTCAAATTCTGTTTTTACGCATTCAGCATAACCATCATACTCACCTTCGAGAGTATTTGAATAACCATTTGCTCGTCCTGCTTGAGTATTAATAACACCTTTTAGTGTTTTGATAAATGCTTGTACACCCCATAGACAGCCACCTGCAAAATATATTGTTTCAACCATAGTATTCACCTGTTTTCTTTCGTCAAATATAAATTACGTTCATGAGTAGAATACCACCATACTTACTAACTATCAATATTAATTTTCCAATGTGCAGCAATACTTTAAATACTAATTTGTCTGTTTTTTATCTATCTACGATTTCCTTTGCTATATATTTACGATTTTGTATTCTCCCCCTTCTGCCACAATGGAAAACTTTTGTTTTCAATAACTGTAAAAATGTGCTATTATAAAACCAAACTATATAAGGAGGCACTATGACACACTATATCATTGTAAAATTTATAGATACAGTTTCTAATAAAGAAGAATTAATCAGCCAAATTAATGATCTGTTTTCACATGCAACTGAGATACCTGGAATCCAACAGATTCAGACGTTTTCATCTTGTATTGACAGAGCAAACCGCCATGATTTAATGATAAAAATGGTTTTTGAACCGAACATTCTGAATGTATGGGATTCATCGAAGATTCACCAAAAATGGAAGGATGATTTCGGGAAATATCTTGCAGCCAAGACTATTTTTGATTGCAATTAAAAAGTGTTACGTGATATCAGACACACCGCTGCTGCCATTCTGATTTCAAATAATATGGATGTACAGTCAGTCGCCGGGGTTCTTGGTCATGCCGATCCAACTACAACCCTAAATATCTATTCCTACTTCTTCAAAAGATTAAAAATCGAAAAAGCATTGTAAAATCGAGGTTTTTCCCACTTTTCTACAAATCACAATGCGGAAANNTGCGTGGGTCGGGGGTTCGAGTTCCCCCGGGAGCTTATGAAAAACCTCGTATTTACGAGGTTTTTTCTTCATATAAAGAATTTCCCAGTACCATGCATCTGTAACACTTTAAGATTGAAAGGAGAAATTATGTTACAAATTATTTTACCGTTCGCTTTGGTTTTTTTAGCGGTGATCATATTACTTGGAATCTTAGCAAGCGGATATGTAAAGGCTCCGCCTGACAGGGCTTTCATTATTTCAGGATTGAAGAAAGAGCCAAAGATTTTAATTGGATGCGCCGGAATCAAAATCCCATTTCTTGAAAGATTGGATAAACTTTATCTCGGCCAGATGACGGTGGATATTAAGACAGAACAATCAGTGCCAACAAATGATTTCATCAACGTAAATGTTGACGCTGTTGCAAAAGTAAGGATCGAACCAACGGAAGAAGGAATCAAATTAGCGGCAAAGAACTTCTTAAACAAAAACCAGGATCAGATTACACTTGACTTACAGGATTCCCTTCAGGGTAATATGCGAGAGATTATCGGTACTCTCACTTTAAAGGAAATCAATACTGACAGAGNNCAGATCAGGTTATGGAAAAAGCATCAAAAGATATGAGGAAGCTGGGTATCGAAATTGTATCATGCAATATCCAGAATATAAGCGATGAAAATGGCCTTATTAAGGATCTTGGTGCCGACAATACGGCAAGAATCAAGAAAGATGCTTCTATCTCAAAAGCCCAGGCAGAAAGAGACATTGCAATTGCCCAGGCAGAAGCCGATAAAGCTTCCAATGATGCAAGAGTGCTTGCACAAACAGAAATCTCCCAGAAGAACAATGAACTTGAGATTAGGAAGGCTGAGCTAAAGAAAGAATCTGACACAAAACGTGCAGAAGCTGATGCAGCCTATGAAATTCAGAACCAGGAACAGCAAAAAACAGTTCAGACAGCTACGGTAAATGCCCAGATTGCAAAAACCGAACGAGAGGCGGAACTGAAGAACAAAGAAGTTGCAGTAATGCAGCAGACTTTGGAAGCCGAAATTAATAAGAAAGCCGATGCCGAGCGTTACGCAGTGGAACAGAAAGCTTCCGCTGACTTAGCGAGAAGACAGCGCGAAGCGGAAGCAAAGAAGTATGAGCAGGAAAAAGAGGCAGAAGCAAGGAAAGCCCTGGCTGAAGCAGAAAAATATGCTATGCTCCAGGAAGCCGAAGGTATAATAGCCAAAGGAGAAGCAGAAGCCTCTGCAATCCAGGCGAAAGGTATTGCTGAAGCAGAAGCAATGGAAAAGAAAGCGGATGCAATGACGAAATACGGGCAGGCCGCAATGATGGAAATGATTGTGCAGGCATTGCCTGAGATGGCAAAGGCAATTGCAGAACCATTGGCTGCCATCGATAAGGTTACCATCATTGACAGCGGGAATGGTGATGCAGGCGTAACTTCCATGGGGGGCTATGTACCAGCTGTCTTAGCCAAGACGATTGAAGCTGTAAAAGAAACAACCGGCTTAGATATCACAGAAATCATGAAGGCAAATACATATGATGCCAAGGTAACCAGAAATGTAAATATTACTGGAATTCCTGACAATACAGATATAAATGATCCGGCAAAAGCAGTAACTATTGCAAACATAACTAAGGAAATTGCAAAAAGCAACGAAAACGAGTAAAAACAGGAATTAAAAAACCACTCTTGTACTTCAATTTGTACAGACCCCCAAAAGTCAGATTTTCAGGTCTAACTTTTAGGGGTCACCACATTTTGACAGTTACAGGGTGGTTCTTTTCTATCTTCTAATCTTATTTTCATTATATATCCGAACTTTTTTCTTTTTTTGACTTGTACATCTTTTCATCCGCCCTGCGTATAAGCTCCTCCGCAGTCACAGGAATGTCTCTCATGGTTTCTATGCCAAAAGAAATAGAAAGAGGTCCCCCTTTTACAACCTGTTTTACCGTCATTTTTTCAATTTCCTTTTGTATACGGTCAACAGTTGTACGTGCACAGTCTTCATCGGCACCGTTTAAGCAAAGAAGGAACTCATCTCCTCCGTATCTTGCCGCCCAGACATCCTCAGGATAAATATTTTGGGAAATGACTTCTCCGGCCGCCTTGNNAAGGCATCAATAATATCAACCGGAAGGCGCTCATCCACAAAACGCCTGTTATAAAGGGAAGTAAGCGGATCTCTCACTGCCGCATCATTAAGCTCCTTTATAAAGCGGGAAAAAATTTCACCCTCATTATAATCTCCGTTTCCGACAAGCATTGTATCTGTTGCGTTTTTTAACAGTTCCAGCACCGCAGGACTGGCGGCGTTTTCAATGGGAACAGCTGTCACAAGAAGAACGTCATCCTTGCTCTTTTCCATTTTTACAAAGCTTTTGTTTTCGTTATAAGCTCTTATAGAAATACAGTTGTCACATATTCTGTTGTTCTCCCAATAATGATAGCATACATCCGGTGTTTCAATCAAAGATGACTGCCGGTAGTCCAGTACCCTTTTGTGAAGGGGATCCACCAAACGTACTACGTCATACATCTTATAAAAAAAATCCAATTTGTCCTTTATCTCATCCAGCGAAATATAATCCATATTAACCCCGTCATACTTATAAATTCCGTATGTAATTTATAAGTGGCAATATTGTTTCTATATTTATAAAGTCAACGTTTTTTCCGTAACTTGGAACCATCTCTTCATCTTCATCGGTCAAAGAATCCCGATCCTTTTTTGCTGTCATCTTGCAGACAAGAGCCATCATTGTCCGATGTAATGGGCTGAGTTTTGAATAATCCATGGCCCCGCGTAAATGGAATACTTTAATCTTTTCCTGCATTTCTTCCGTAAGCACCTTATTCAGGCCCTTTTTTATATTTTCCGTATTAACCGTATTGGAAGGATCAGCCAGTCCGCAGGTAAAAAGCACCAGATTCTTATGGGAGAAACAGGAGAAATTCTTTGTCAATAACTTAATTCCGTTGACACCTCCGGCATACAGGCCGCCGCCCAAAATGATGGTATCATATGGTTCTAAATTGCTTGCTTTTATGTCCTTTCCATTAAACAGATCACAGGATAATTCCTTTGCGATCCATTTCGCATATTTTCTGGTCGCTCCATATTTTGATTGATATACTACAACAATTTTCTTCATACCAGGTTCCTCCTATATTATCTATCTATAACAGACCTACGTGTTCCAAACCGTTTTATACAATCAATCAAAAAATAACAGCGTCCATTCTCCATAACTGTTCCACTTAACGCAAAAAACCCCAGGCTGCTCCTGAAGGTTTTTATTATNNGGTTTCCGCCGTGAGAGGGCGGCGTCTTGACCGCTTGACCAATAGGCCATATGCAAATATTATTGATACAGAATCGAGGCGACAAGATTCGAACTTGCGACCTCTGCGTCCCGAACGCAGCGCTCTACCAAACTGAGCCACGCCTCGATTACGTTAGGTAGTATAATACATATTTCGGCGTATGTCAACCTTATTTTCAAAATTTTTTTATTTTTTTTAAATTCTGGAAAAATTACCAAAAAATTCTGTTACTGACTCGTCCGGAAAAGCCCGGGCCGCAAGGGATTGTCATTCCCCCCTTGTCAGCCCAGATCAAACAAGGACAGCTGGTTGGATTCCGGAAGCTCAAAAAGAAGTCCCAAGTCCCCCATTAAGTCACACACGGTTTTGCTGACCTTTGTCCTGTTTCTGAAATCTTCTCTTGACAGGTAGGCTCCATCTTTCACCGAATCCACGACGGCATCAGCCGCCTTTTCACCCAGACCGTCAATGCTGCTTAAGGACGGCATCAGCTTGCCGTCAATGATCTGGAAATGCCTTGCCTTTGCCCGGTAAATATCTATGGGCATAAAGTCATACCCTCTGGCATACATCTCCTGTACGATCCTCATATCCCTTAATGTGTCCTGCTCTTTTTTGGAAAGAGTGTCGAACCGCTTCTTATAGTCATTTAAATAATGCTCCAACTTATCCCGCCCCTGGCACATCAGCTCATAGCTGAAGCCATTGGCCCGAATGCTGAAAAAGGAGGCATAATAAGCCAAAGGATAAAACACCTTGCAATAGGCAATACGCCAGGCCATCATAACATAGGCGGCAGCATGGGCCTTCGGGAACATGTACTTGATTTTTTTACAGGACCAGATATACCAGTCCGGAACTCCGTGGGCAATCATCTCCTCCTCCCACTCCGTCTTTAACCCCTTTCCCTTTCGTACGCTCTCCATAATGGAAAAGGAAAGGCCCTCTTCCATTCCCATTGATATTAAATAGACCATGATATCGTCACGGGTACAGATTGCCGTCTGAATGGTGGCTTTCCCTTCCTGGATCAGGGCCTGGGCATTACCAAGCCATACATCCGTACCATGGGCAAGACCGGCAATACGCACCAGATCAGAGAAATACTTAGGCTGTGTATCAATTAACATCTGCATGGCAAAGTCCGTACCAAACTCAGGAACGCCGAGAGCTCCAAGCTTGCAGCCTCCGATATCCTCAGGGGTAATCCCTAAGGCCGAGGTATTCTGGAACAAAGACATGACCTCCTTGCTGTCCAGGGGAATATCCTTTACCGGATCAAATCCAATCAGATCCTGAAGCATACGGATCATGGTAGGATCGTCGTGCCCCAGAATATCAAGCTTCAGCAGGNNGNGNTCNNAGGAATGGTAGTCAAAATGGGTGGTTACCGTCATGGTATTCATATCGTTAGCAGGCCGCTGTACCGGAGTAAAGGAATAGATCTCCTCTCCATGAGGAAGTACGATGATTCCTCCAGGGTGCTGCCCGGTGGTTCTTCTGGCCCCAACACAGCCCTGTACGATCCGGCTGATCTCACAATTTCGTTTTCTTACCCCATGCTCTTCATAATAATTTTTCACATAACCAAAGGCAGTCTTCTCTGCCATGGTACCAATGGTTCCTGCCCGGAACGTCTGGCCCTTGCCGAAGATGACTTCTGTATAGTCATGAGCCTTACTCTGATATTCACCGGAGAAGTTTAAGTCAATATCCGGTTCCTTATCACCCTTGAAGCCCAGGAAGGTCTCAAAAGGAATATCAAATCCGTCTTTTGCCAAGGGGCGCCCGCACACCGGACAAACCTTGTCCGGCATATCACATCCCGCCATACCGGAAAACTTTTTCACTTCTTCTGAATCAAAATCATAATAGTGACAGGAGGTACAATAATAATGAGGGCTCAAGGAGTTTACCTCCGTAATACCTGACAGATAGGCTACAAAGGAAGAACCGACAGAGCCTCGGGATCCCACCAGATACCCATCCTCATTGGATTTCCAAACCAGCTTCTGAGCGATGATATACATAACCGCAAATCCATTGGATATGATGGAATGAAGCTCTCTCTCCAACCGCTCCGTAACGATTGACGGAAGGTTTTCTCCATAGATGGAATAAGCCCTGTCATAACAGATTTTTCTTAAATCTTCATCGGAATTCTCAATGACANNTAGCCCCAGGTATTCAAATTCTTTTAACATTTCCTCTGTGGTCCGCAAATACAAAGGCGCCTGTTCGTCGGAATCCTTAAAGCCCTGGCCAGTCATAATGATCCTTCGGTAAACCTCATCCTCCGGGTCCAGGAAATGAACATCACAGGTGGCACAGACCGGTTTTCCGAACTGTTCTCCAAGCGTTACGATCTTTTTGTTGATATCGATCAGATCCTGTTCCGATTTTACCGTACTTTTCTCATCCCTGAGCATAAATGCATTGTTTCCCAAAGGCTGTATTTCCAGATAGTCATAAAAACTGACCAGCTTTGCCACCTCCGCATCGGAAACGCCGCGAAGGAGGGCCTGATACAGTTCCCCGGCTTCGCAGGCAGAGCCTACGATCAGTCCCTCTCTGTACTTGTTCAGCACGCTTTTGGGGATCCTGGGCCTTCTTGCATAATAATCTATGTGGGAGTAAGAGATCAAACGATAGAGATTAACCCTGCCCACATCATTGGCAGCCAGTATGATCACATGATAGGTAGGAAGCTTTTTAATCATATCCGCCGTCATGGTGCTTAATCCGTTTAGCTCATTAAGGGTCTCCACCCCCCGCTCCCGGATCATTTTCACAAATGCCACGAATATTTCAGCCGTACATCCGGCATCGTCTACCGCTCTGTGATGGTTCTCTAAGGAAATATTCAGTGCCTTTGCAACCGTATCCAGCTTATAGCGGTTAAGGTTGGGTAGGAGAAGCCTTGCAAGCGCCACCGTGTCTAAGACTGTAGGATCAAAGGCCAGATCAAGCCTTGCCGCATTATGGGCGATAAAACCCACGTCAAAGGAAGCATTATGCGCTACCAGGACCGAATCCCCGCAAAACTCCAGAAACTGAGGCAGTATTTCATTGATTTTGGGATAAGGAAGAACCATATTGTCATTGATGCCTGTAAGCTGCTCGATCTCAAAGGGAATGGGTACGTCCGGATTTACAAAGGTACTGAACTTATCCGTAAAAACCCCGTTTATTACCTTTACCGCTCCGATTTCAATGATCCGGTTCTTAGAAGAGCTGAAGCCTGTTGTCTCAATGTCAAATACAACATAGGAATCCGACAAGCCCTGGTTTCTGGAATTTTCCACAAGCTGCTTTAAATCATCTACCAGATACCCTTCCACGCCATAGATCATCTTAAAGTTATCTCCCTTTTCCAGGGCATGATTGGCATCTGGGAAGGACTGGACACATCCGTGGTCTGTTATGGCAATGGCAGGCATTCCCCACCGCTTTGCCCGTTTCACGATATCCTTTACCTCTGATACGCCATCCATATCGCTCATTTTCGTATGGCAATGAAGCTCCACCCGCTTTTCAAGGCTGTTATCCACCCGCTTCCCGGTAAAATCCTCGGATTTCTTGATTCCAACCACTGACCCAAGAGTCAGCTCTCCATCAAATTTATCAATGGTGGTAACACCCTTGATCCGTATAAAGCTTCCCTGAACCACTGCTGCTTTTAAATCCTCAATCTGCTCTTCCCTGGCGAACATCTTCACTGTGATCGTATCTGTAAAATCCGTCACATCAAAGATCATAATGGTCTTCTGGCTTCTCAGTTCTCTGCTGTCCACAGTTAAAATCTTACCTCTGACAACCACTTCACCGATTTCGCCGTCAATTTTTTCTATCTCAATGGTCTCCCCGTCAAAGTCACGGCCATATAATACATCCGGATTATCCGATCGGCGCCCGTAGGAGCCGCCGCCCTTTTTATAATCCTTCCACTCCTTTTTCCCGGTATCTGAATCGCCTATCTTTACAGCTTCCTTCTTCCCTCCCATACGCAGCGAGGGCGCAGACGTCTGGGGAGCCTGGTCCGATGGGGCTAAAGCCGAATATCCTGCCGTCAGGGCATCTAAGGATATGCCGTCTGCCATGGAGGGACCGGCAGTTCCCTCGCTGTTTCCGGTACCATACTCATCCCGGTCTTCACCGCTCCTTGCGGCAAAGGAGGTCCGGCTTACAATTTCCGCTACCTCACGCTGCATCTGAAGCTCTTTTTGCTTTGCCAGCTCATTTTCTTTGGGTGCCACATACTCATACTGGATCTCTACCGGCATACCGCATCGTTCATGGAAAATCTTTTCCAGAACTCTTTTTAAGTCCCCGGCTTTTTCGTGGGTAACAATGGTATCCTCTACCGTCATCTTAAGGAGATCTGGTTCAGGAAACTGGAATTCGGCTTTACGGAACATGTTGTATTCTATAATGCTGTAATTTTTAAGTTCCACTAAAAGACTCTCCCTGTAGGCCTTTAACAGCTTCCCTGGCGTGTACTGGCCTGATAAGCGGAACCGTTCTATAATTTTTATGGTAATCCGCTTGGAAGGAAACAGCTGGTCTTTAATTCCCTTCTCAAGACCGTAAATATTATGTTTATGTATGAGTCTCGGACTCATTAAGTAAATACGAATAGAGCTTCTATCCCTGCCCAAAGTGACTTTCTCCACTTCCACCAGATTTAAAAGCTCCCGTAATTCCTCTGTAATATGTAAACTTGGAAAAACCTCCAAAAATTTTTTTGACATACTATCACCTATTGCATTTTCATTAGCTCTTCTTTTAGGGCATGAAGCAGCTNNCGCCAATTCCTCCCGCAATACCTAAATCCGCTTCCCTGGCTTCTCCCGGTCCATTTACCACGCAGCCCATAACAGCTACCTTAATATCAAGATGGTCAAATTCTGATACCATTTTCTCCACCTGGTTTGCCAAAGAGATCAGATCAATTCTGGTCCTTCCGCAGGTCGGGCAGGATACTACTTCAACACCGCCTTTTCTCAAACCCAGTGTCTTTAAAATCAGCTTTGCGGTCTTCACTTCCTCTACCGGATCACCTGTGAGGGAAACGCGGACGGTATCCCCGATTCCTTCATGCAGAATGATTCCAAGGCCCACGGAGGATTTGACTGTCCCGGAAGCAAGAGTACCTGCTTCGGTTATTCCCACATGAAGGGGATAATCCGACTGCCTGGCAATCAGTTCATGAGCTTTGATGCACATGAGCACATTGGAAGATTTAATGCTGATGACAAGATTTTCATATCCCAGTTCTTCAATCATCCGGACCTTATCAAGAGCGCTTTCCACAATACCTTCTGCAGTTACCCCACCGTATCTTTCAATCAGATTCTTTTCAAGGGAACCGCTGTTTACGCCAACCCGGATGGGAATATCAAATTC
>DJBG01000190.1:0-6056 GCA_002429965.1 Hungatella sp. UBA5982 | reverse complement strand
TCTGTGCATGCCTTTTCCCATACTGCCAATCCCAGGCACGCCCAAAACCGGAAGCAACCCGCCTCGTGAGTTTCATCCGGTTATTATGGCAGCCGCCAGATGAACATAGAAGTATGTTCGTCTGGCTCGTTACTTGATTAAATATGGCTTACTCACGTAAACCTGCTGATATCGTTAAACACTACAAAAATCATTAGGGCCATAAGAGCCGCCATGCTGATCAAATTTACCAGGCCCTCCTTCTCCGGATCCATGCGCTTGCCTCTGATGNNAGTTTGCACTCAGCAGGATACACATGCTGATCACATTCATTAGCGCCGCTACAACGCTGACCGTAAGACCGGCCTTAACAGAATCATCAATCATGACAACAATGCCCACCGGACCGCTTAAATCATTGACGCTTGCCTTCCCGGTAAAGAGCATGCCAAGGCTTTTTACTGTCAGCTTTACATCGTATTCCATTTCCATGTATCCATATTTTACAAGTTCGCCAAAAGAGACCGCCTTCTTATTTTCAGGTGCGATGATAATGCCGATTAAATATTTTCCGCTTGCCTCCGAAAGCTGGGGAGTAACGGAAGCGGATTGGATACTTACATTGCCGGTAGAGGGATCCATCCTGGAAAATTCCACAAGATTCATCTTCTCCTCAGGTTTTAAAAGCTTATAAAGAATGTAATCCCGATACATGGATACATTTTCCCCATTGATCCGGAGAAGCTTATCTCCCGGACGGATTCCTGCCTCATAAGCAGGTGAATTTTCGGTTACCTCTTTTATATAGGTAGTATCATATCCGTTCATCCCTACAAGAAGCACCGCTAAGAAAAAGGCTAAAATAAAATTAAATATGGGGCCAGCCGCAATCACTGACATCCGGGCCGGAATGGATTTGTTCTGGAACGCCCGCTCATCGGGATCTTCCTCATCTTCCCCAAGCATCATACAGGAACCGCCCAAAGGCAGCGCCTTAATGGAATAAATGGTCTCACCTCTTTTAAAACGGACCAGCCTTGGCCCCATGCCGATCGAAAACTCAACCACCGCGATTCCGTTCATTTTTGCGAATAAAAAATGCCCTAATTCATGAATTAAAACGATCAGTCCAAAAACCAGAATCGCTACGATAACGCTGGACAATTTACCACCTGCTTTCTATATATTCATAAGCTGCAGCCTCTGCTTCAAGAATTTCCTCTATTGTGGGATTCTCTTTTACAGTATGCCCGTTCATAGCTCCCTCTATCATATCAGTTATAGCTGGATATGTAATTTCTCTATTTAAAAATTTGGCAACTGCCCGTTCATTGGCAGCATTGAAAACCGTTGGAAGTGTTCCACCTTTTTTTCCGGCAAAATATGCCAATTTTAAACCGGGAAAATTTACCATATCAGGTTTTTCAAACGTTATTTGACCAATGGTCCAGAAATCCAGACGGTCGCCAGAAAGAAATCTCCTCTCCGGATAGAAAAGCGCATACTGGATCGGGAGCTTCATATCCGGAGTACCAAGCTGTGCCATAACTCCCCCATCCTCAAACTCAACCATGGAATGAATCACGCTCTTAGGCTGGATCACCACTTCTACCTGATCCATTTCCACGCCAAAGAGCCACTTTGCTTCCATCACTTCAAGGCCCTTATTTACCATGGTGGAGGAATCAATGGTAATCTTCCTGCCCATAGACCAGTTGGGATGATTCAAAGCATCCTCCACCTGCACAGACTCCATCTCTTTTCTGGTTTTTCCCCGGAAAGGACCGCCGGACGCCGTTAGAAGGATCTTATGGATCGCCTTTTTATCTTCTCCATTTAAGCACTGAAAAATGGCACTGTGCTCGCTGTCCACAGGAAGAATCCGTACTCCCCGTTCCTTTGCCAAAGGCATAATGATGTGCCCGGCAGTTACGCGGGTTTCCTTGTTGGCAAGAGCAATGTCCTTTCCAGCCTCAATGGCTGCAATGGTAGGACGGATTCCTATCATTCCCACAATGGCAGTGACCACAATGTCTGCAGAGCATTCTGTTGCAGCTTCAATAAGGCCCTCCATTCCGGAAACTATTCGGACCGGCAGATCCTTTACCGATGCCGCCAGCTCCCTGGCCTTATCTTCTCTCCACACGCACGCCATCTTTGGATGAAATTTTCTGATCTGCTCCTCTAACAGGCGGATATTGCTGCCTGCCGCCAAAGCAGTCACTTCTATGTCCTTTTGATTTTCAGCCACCTCCAGAGTTTGTTTTCCGATGGATCCCGTTGAACCCAGGATTGCTATCTTCCTCATCTTATGCCGCTTACTCCTTTTCTTTTCCAATTTACTGTCATTCTTTCCAGGTAAAAATCACACCTTGTAAGGTGTTTCCAAAATTTAAACCAAATGATCCTTTAACGTAAAAATGTCACCGCAAAATAAATGGCAGGTGCCGTAAAGAGCATGCTGTCAAAACGGTCCAGAATTCCCCCATGGCCCGGAATCAATTTTCCATAATCCTTTACCTGATGATTGCGTTTTATTGCAGATGCAGCCAGATCCCCAATCTGGGAGATTACCGCCCCAATGGCACAGGCCAGTCCGCAGGCCGCCTGGGGATTGCGTATCTCCGTCATGGACCCTCCAAAAACAGATGCATAAAGAAATCCCAAAAGAGCTGCACCGGCTACTCCGCCGATTGCCCCTTCTATGGATTTCTTAGGGCTGAGTACAGGCGCCAGCCTGTGCTTTCCCATAAGCATTCCCACGCAATAAGCACAGGTATCACACCCCCAGGAGCTTAAAAATACCAGCCACACCAGATATTTCCCATCTGCCATGGTCCGGACCTGATAAAGATAGGACAGCATGACAGCAACATAAAACACTCCAAAAAAGGCCACCGTTACCTCATCCATCTGATACTTTGGAAAGGCAAACACATAAATACTCATAAGGATCATCAAAAAAGCAATAAACATGAGCATCTTAAACTGCTCTCCATGAAACCACAGCAACCCATAATAGGACAGGGCCGTTAAATATCCCATAAATCCCAATGGATTTTTCTGTATCTTCATCACACGATACAACTCAAACAAACCAATCATGGAAATGGAAATGGTTGTGGCAAAAAGCAAGACTCCCCCGCTTCCAACTGTAAAAAGAGCAATTATAACGAGAATGACTCCACTTATCAGCCTGGTTGTAAACATGGCGTTTCCTCCCTCCGAATCACTTCACTCCCCCAAATCTTCGTTCCCTACTATTGTACGCTGCAATTGCCCGTTTCATTTCTTCCATATTAAAATCAGGCCAATAGCAATCCGTGACATAGAGTTCCGTATAGGCCAGCTGCCACAGCAGGTAGTTGGAAAGCCTCAGCTCCCCGCTGGTGCGAATGAGAAGGTCCGGGTCAGGAATTTCCTCTGTGTCCAGGTAAGAAGAAAAAACTTCTTCCGTCATATCCTCCGGCAAAAGCTTTCCATCTGCCGAATCCTTCATGATCTTCCTGACAGCCCGGACAATTTCATCACGGCCGCCGTAATTAACCGCAATGATAAAGGTCAGACCTGTATTGTCTTTCGTTTCTTCCACCAGCTTACCAATTCCCGCTACAATATCCTGGTCAAACCGTCCCCTGTCACCGATCATCTTTACACGCACATTATTGGCTTTGGCGACCTTTAAAAGCCTGACCATATAAAAGCGGAACAGCTGCATTAAGGCACCCACTTCATCTGAGGTACGTTTCCAGTTTTCCGTTGAAAAGCCGTAAACCGTCAGATACTTAATTCCAAGCCTTGCTGCATCCTCTACCGTTCTTTCTACCGTCACGCATCCTTCCTTGTGGCCCACGCTTCTTGGAAGCCCCCGCTTTTTTGCCCATCTGCCATTGCCATCCAATATTATAGCCACATGCTCCGGAATCACCATATTCCCATTCATCTTGTCCATATAATGCCGCTCCTTTTAAAACACAAAACAGGACAGGCAAAATGCCTGCCCCTGTTCAAAATTTTTATACAGTAAGAAGATCCTTTGACTTTTCTTCAATCATTTTGTCTACTTGGGCGATCATCTTGTCTGTCAGCTTCTGAATCTTGTCTTCAGCCTCTGCCTGTTCATCCTCAGATATTTCCTCTGCCTTTAACTGCTTTTTAAATAAGTCATTGGCATCCCGGCGGATGTTACGGATAGCAACCTTTGCTGCCTCTCCCTTTTTCTTTACATCCTTAACCAGATCCTTTCTGCGTTCTTCAGTGAGCTCCGGAAATACAAGGCGGATCACATTGCCGTCATTGGTCGGATTAATTCCCAGATCAGAGGTGAGAATTGCCTTTTCAATTGCCTTTAACAGGCTCTTCTCCCATGGCTGGATCACAATCATGCGGGCTTCCGGAATGGAAATGTTGCCGACCTGCTGGATGGGGGTAGGCGTTCCATAATAATCCACTTTGATTTTATCCAGTACATGCGGATTGGCACGTCCTGCGCGGATTGTCATATAGTCATTCTCCAGCGCTTTTAATGTCTTGTTCATCTTGTCTTCGTAAACCTTTAAACTCTCCTGCATATCGTCCTCCTGGTTTATGCGGTCACTATGGTACCGTTTATTTTTCCTTGCATTGCATTGGCAATGCCATTTTTTTCATTTAAGCCGAATACCGCAAGGGGCATCTTATTTTCCATACACATGATGGAAGCTGTTAAATCAATGACACCAAGCTGCTTCTCGATGACCTCCTGAATGGAAATCTCATCATATTTAACAGCATTGGGATTTGTCTTCGGATCGCTGTCATATACACCGTCAATGGACTTTGCCAGTAAAATACAATCCGCATCCATTTCAATGGCGCGAAGCGCAATCCCTGTATCGGTTGAAAAATAAGGATGGCCTGTTCCTCCGGCAAAAAATACAACTTTGCCTTCTGCAAAATACCGGTTAGCCCTATCCTTGGAAAAAAGCTCTGTCATGGAACCGCATTCAAATGGGGTCAGTATCTGAGTACTCATCCCGGCATTACGGAAAATCTCGGAAACATAAATGCAGTTCATTATTGTAGCAAGCATGCCGATCTGATCCGCCTTGGGACGGTCAATGGCATCGCTGGTTCTGCCTCTCCAGAAGTTACCTCCGCCAATGACAATGCCTAACTGGACACCTGCCTCCACGGATATTTTAACCTGCCGTGCAACCTCCTTAACAGTAGCTTCGTCAAAGCCCGTCTTATTCGCACCGGCAAGAGCTTCGCCACTGAGTTTTAATAATACACGTCTTGGATTCATAGCATTAACTCTCCTGTACTTTTGTATTGTCTTAGGAGATTATAGCATACTTTCGGATGGTTGGAAAGAGGAAGTTTGCAGGCAGGGAACAAAGACCGGGCAAAAACAAAACACCCGGGAAATAATTCCCGGGTGTTTTATAAAAAATTCAGACGATCCTTACTGTTCCATGGTAGCGTACTGGAAGAACCAGTATCCGTATGGAGAATACCATGAGCCTTTTAACTTAGGATCCTGTAACCATGGCTGGTTGTAATAAGCAACCGGAGCTATGGCGGAATCCTCTAAAATCATGTTCTCTGCTTCGTGCAGCAATGCATAGTGCTTTGCAACATCAGGAGTGGAGTTTGCTTCATCAAGTTTCTTATCAACTTCAGGATTGTTGTACTTACCATCGTTATTACCGCTGGTGGACTTAAATAAGTTCAGCATATTGGAGGGGTCGTCATAGTCATATAACCAGCCATTACGTGCGATCTGGAAATCTCCTGCACGGCGGGTAGGTGTAAAGGTAGACCATTCAACGATCTTAATGTCCATATTAATTCCCAGTGCTTCCTTCCAGCAGCTCTGTAAATACTCAGCTATTGGTTTATGGAACAACTGGTCATTGGTCATGTATTCAATGGTTGGGAATCCCTGACCATCCGGATATCCTGCTTTAGCAAGAAGCTCTTTTGCCTTTGTAATATCAGCGTCATGATCGGCAACATTAAAGAAATCGCCGCCATTATTCTTACGAGTCACTTCTTCAAAGGAAGAACCATTTTCTACATCAGAGATGCCAGGA
>DJBG01000183.1 GCA_002429965.1 Hungatella sp. UBA5982 | reverse complement strand
CATACCAAGCCATGCAAGCAATGGGATATGCATGGCCTCTGATTATGCCGCTATCAATTTTCCTAACATTTGTCCCGATTCCAAATACACCCATATAGATTCCTACCTATCATAGTATTGCTCAAACCACTTTGGTTGTCTTTGATTGTTTGTTTCCTTTTCAGTATACGGTTCCCGATAAAATCCACAGCCTGTATGGTCAGCTCCGCAGCCTTCTTTTTCTCTGATGTAATGCGGACATTTATTTATGTCTTCCGCAAGCCCACATATTCCTTTCATGACTTATATCACCTCCAACTCTTAAGAATATTATACGAACATATGTTCTTTAAGTCAAAGGGAATTACATAAAAAAACTGGAAATTAATACCATATAAGATGCTGTAAAATAGTGGTAATATAGTCATATAAATGGTGGAGGTGCAAAAAATATAAAGGGGAAGGGGAATACTTAAATGGAAAAAGTCGTAATTAAAGGGACCAAAAGAGAAGTAACCCAGGCAATGAAGGAAAAGGGGTATAAAATGGAGGGGTTTAATGATGTATCAATAGAAGTGGGATATTTTTTCGCATACAAAGAAGGTTACCAAGGGGCAGATTACTTTACTATTAATAAAAGCGGTTGGACATATACGATAACTCAATACTAATCCGGGAATCCGACAACTTGGAGGACATAATGATACCTGTATACATATGTGAAGATGACGCACAGCAGTTAAAACTTTTAAAGAGTCTTGTAGTTGAGATTATTAATGATGAAGGGTTAGATGGAATAAAACTCGCTTATGCAACGAAATACCCGACAGAAATACTTGAAAAGATGGATACCGATGAAATTTCTCTTTATCTTTTAGATATTGATTTCGGAGAAAATGAAATGAGCGGTTTGGACCTTGCTTCAAAAATCAGGAGTCGCAATATCAACTCATGGATTGTTATGATTACGGCTTACAATTTTGCGCTTAATACATATAAAATGAAAATCGGCGTAAAAGACTATATTTTAAAAGGGAATCCGGAATCAATGGCTATAAGAATAAAAGAGTACTTGAAAGATTTACACAACTCTGTTCGGTTGGTAGCAATAAGCAGCGACAATGACTTACGCATTGGAAATTCTTTTAAAATGAAAGCAGAAGAAATCTATTACATAAGTGTCGCACCGTATGAAAAAAGGAAAATAGAGATATATGGAAAAAATGGTTTTTCCACCATTTCAGGTACACTGAAAGATTTGATTTATCCCCATAATGCAATATTTTTTCAGTGTGGCAGATCTTACGTAATCAATTTAAATCATGTGAGAAAAATTGACCAAGTTAATAAGTGTGTAGTTATGGATAACGGTGCTAATATTCCCATATCCAAAAAACTCATCAGGGCATTAGAAACGAAGTTGTTATCACAATTCTACTAAAATCGTCAAAATCACAAAATATTACATCTAAANNGGAAAAAGCCTATAGTCTAATTGCACAAAAAATCCCAAATAAATCCCGAATAAATCTCGAATTTCACAAGAAAAACTGAAAAATTTCCATTATTTACCTTTGCTTTATAAATTTTTCCAGCTATAATCAAGTTATAAATCACGTGATTAATAACTGTAATAAAAACAATAAGTAACCTTGACAAATCGAACGTGCGTTCGTATAATTGAAGGAGGAATTAACTACCGTGGATAAAATAGTATAGTGAATAAGGAGGTTTAGTAGTGACTTACAAAGGAGGCATAATGGGGACGTGAGCGAAAGAGAAGGCGAAAATGTGATTGATTTATTAGAAGAGATTGTAAAAATGTCGGATGAAGATTTTAATGTTCTCTGCATGGCGGCTTTGCGAGACTATGGTGCATCAGTAAAGGAAAAACTTTGTCTGATGAGATACCAAACAAAGTCACTGTGACTTAACCGAAAAAACGCAATTCCGTGCGGATTTCCGTGCGGACAAGAAGCGCAAAATGTTATATTTCAGTACCGTATTTTACTTATTAGTATGAGAGTACATAAGATAAACCCTAGCATTTACAAGGATTCCTTGCAGTTGCTAGGGTTTGCTAATAATGGAGACAACAGGACTCGANNAGATGCTCTCCCAGCTGAGCTATGTCTCCATAAAAGCATTGTAACTGAAAACCCGAAAAAAGGCAAGCAAAATTCTTCCATAAACTAGTAGAGTTTATAGAAGCCAATCCAAGTTGTCACACCTGTTTTGAAGCTCCAAAAAGAACTTAGAAATATGGAATCCATCCATAAGAGCATGATTCGCCAGAACTGATACCGGTATTTTTAAGCTTCCTTCTGATTTAAAATACTTCCCCCAGGTAATACGGGGATTGCTGTCCGCAGGAATGGGAACCGGTTGTATAATAGAAGTATAGCTTACCCAGGGAATGCTGGAAAAGAAAAAGAGCTGGTTCTCGTTTTCTCCGTCTGATAGGACCTGGATTTGTCTGGCATTTTCCTGCCGCTGCTTACCATCCTTTAGAAAGGCGTCGAAGGGCAGCCTGTCGTCTGCGGTGCAATAACAATAATTTTCATTTTCTAACGCCAGGGTATAGGAAGGAATGCAGTGGTCATATTCGATGATCCCTTTTCCTTGGATACGGCGGCGAAATTCCGGGATAGAGTTGGCTGTCTGAGCTGTCGCGTAAAGGAAAGTCAAATAAAAGGGCAGCTCCTTTTCTTTTATGTAACTCATGAAATTTGTTATGTCCAAATTTGCGGTCATACCTACATATGGATAAGCGAGATTACGGAAAAGGTCAAATTGATCCTTTCGAAGATAACGTTCCATGTCAAGATAATGATAACTCATAAGACACACCTCCTGATTTCATAAACCTATTGCGGCATNNGAAAACCGGTATTCTTAAGTATATTGTCAATCGGAGTAACAGGATTTGAACCTGCGACCTCTCGGCCCCCAGCCGAGCGCGCTACCAAGCTACGCCATACTCCGTTCCCTAGACACTATGACATTATAGCAGAAAATTTCCAATTGGTAAAGTATATTTGTTGAAAAATTTTCAAATTTAATATATTATGATAAGGAGACGATTATTTAGGAAGATAAATAGGTGAATATAGATGAAGCCAATTGTAAGCTTTGATGTAGATATGACACTGCTGGACCATAAAGACTGGACAATTCCGGCCAGTGCTTTGGAGACCATAGAAAGGCTGAGAGAAAATTATACCATTGTTCTGGCAACAGGCAGAGACATGGATTCCATTTTCAGCACTGCCATTCGGGATGAGATAAGGCCGGAGGCAATCATCCATCTCAATGGGACCAAGGTAACCGTGGGAGATAAGGTCATTTATGAACATACTTTTGATAAGGACCTGCTGAGGAAGATTCTGGCCTACGCGGAGAAAACCCCTTACAGCGTCGGAACTACTGTAGGTGAATGGGATTATTATGTTCATCCGGAAGTGGTAGAAAGTCATGATGCAACTCTCTGGGGAGAATGCGGAAGAAGATTTCAAGANNAGATCCCAGAAAGCTTATGGAGCTGGAAGTGAGGACCATGGCTTATATTGGAGATGAAGGTGGAGCAAAAGCCATGGAAGAGGAATTTCCAGAGATTCATGTGCATATGTTTGCTGATAAACGGGGAGCAGACGTGGTGGAGCGGAAGGCTTCTAAAGCCATGGGGTTGATAAGACTCTGTGAATATTATAAAATACCTCTAGCGGAAACAATTGCCTTTGGCGACAGCATGAATGACTATGATATCATAAAGATTGCAGGCAAGGGTATTGCCATGGGCAACGCCATGGCAGAACTGAAGAAGGCGGCTGATTACGTTACGGATCCTATTGATCAAGAGGGAATTAAAAATGCCTGCCTGCATTTTGGTTTGATCCGGTAGGAGGGCAGAAATGGCAGAACATTATGATATACTTGTGATCGGTGGAGGGCCGGGTGGATATACGGCGGCTTTAAAAGCAGCCGGTCTTGGGCTTAAGACCGCCATTGTGGAGAAGAATAAGCTGGGAGGAACCTGTATTAATAAAGGCTGCATTCCCACAAAGGCTTTGCTTCATGCTTCCAGTATCTTTGAGGCTCTCCAAAACAGCGATGAATTCGGGGTATCCACAGATTTTATTTCTTTTGATTTTAAAAAGATGCAAAATTATAAGAAACGTTCCGTAAAGGCATACCGCAAGGAGGTGGAGGAGCTTATTGAAGCTGCCGGAATAACTGTCATTTGCGGGACAGCCATCATACGCCGGGGGCGTACCATAGAGGTGAACAGCCCGGAAGGCAAGGATTATTATGAGGCAGATCACATCATCATTGCCACCGGGGCAAAACCGGTGAACCTAAAGATTCCGGGAGCGGATCTTCCCGGGGTGCTGACCAGTGACCGCCTGCTAGCTTCTGACACGTGGAATTACGACCGCCTTACGATTATTGGAGGAGGGGTGATCGGGGTGGAATTTGCTACCATTTTCAGCGCCCTCTGTTCCCATGTGACCATACTGGAGAGTAAGGCCCACTTATTAGGGCCTATGGATTCTGAGGTCTCCCAGGCCCTGGAAGAAGAGCTTAAAAGAAAAGGGATCGCGATCCATTGCAGGGCAAGAGTTAAGGAAATCCGGGAGGAACCCAATCAGGGTCTTACATGTATCTTTGATGTGAATGGAGAGGAACAAGCCGTCCGGTCCGGACAGGTCCTCATGGCTGCAGGACGGGCTCCTTGTCTGGCAGGGTTGATGGGACAGGATGTGAATCTTGAGATGGAGAATGGCCATCTAAAAGTGGATTCAGAATTTAGAACCAGTGAACCGGGGATTTATGCCATCGGCGACGTGGCGGCTGATATCAAACTCGCCCATGTGGCGGCCGCACAGGGAACCTATGTAGTAGAAAAGATTGCAGGAGTGGGACATACCATCCGGCTTTCTGTTGTACCCAACGGTATGTTTGTCAAGCTGCCAGTAGTGCCCAGCTGCATTTACACGGAACCGGAAATCGCTTCCGTAGGGCTAACCAGGGAAGTTGCCAGCGCCTGCAGCATGAAGGTGAGCTGCGGCCGCTACTCCATGAGCGGAAACGGAAAATCCATTATAACCAGAGAGCAGAATGGGTTCATCCATTTGGTGTTTGAGGAATATTCAGGCACTCTTGTGGGAGCCCAGATCGTATGTCCCAGGGCAACAGATATGATCAGCGAGATGGCAACAGCTATTGCAAACGGCTTAACGGCAGAACAGCTTATGCTTGCCATGCGCGCCCATCCTACCTACAGCGAAGGGATTGGGGCAGCCATAGAGAATTATTTTGAAACCAAAGGAGAGATAAAGCGATGATTCAGGAAAAATTGGAACAATTAAGAAAACTGATGACAGAGCACCATATGGATGCTTATATGATTCCAACCTCGGATTTTCATGAATCCGAGTATGTGGGAGAATATTTTAAATGCAGAGAATTTATGACCGGTTTCAGCGGATCAGCAGGTACGTCTGTGATTACAAAAGATGGAGCCGGTTTGTGGACCGACGGCCGTTATTTTGTACAGGCGGGCAAACAGCTTGAGGGAAGCGGGATCACTCTTCAGAGAATGGGACAGCCTGATGTTCCTGAAATAGCGGAATATNNTCTGCCAGCTGGGACAGGAACTGGAAAAGCTTCTGGCAGATAAAAATGTGACACTGGCTTATCAGGAGGACCTGGTAGATGTTCTGTGGAAGGAACGCCCGCAGCTGTCTGCGGAACCGATCTGGATCCTTGAGGAGAAATATAGCGGAAAGTCTTCCGCTCAGAAAATAGAAGAATTGAGAAGCCAGATGAAGAAGGAAAAAGCAACCATTCATGTCCTTACTTCTCTGGATGACATTGCATGGCTTTTAAATATCCGGGGAAATGATGTGGAGTGCAATCCTGTAGTCCTTTCCTATGCAATGATAACTCTGGACCGCTTCTACCTCTTTGTCAATGAAAATGTACTAAAGGATGAAGTGAAAGCATACTTAAAGAATCTTTCCGTAACGGTATGCCCTTACAATGACATTTATACAGCAGTCCTTCAGTTAAGAAACCAGAAGGTTCTTTTAGAAACGGGCAAGATCAATTATGCCATTGTAAAAAATCTTGACAGCTCCAACAGCATCATTGATAAAATGAATCCCACCGCCCTTTCAAAGGCCATGAAAAACCCTGTGGAAGTGGAAAATATGAGAAAAGGCCATATCAAGGATGGAGTGGCTATGGTAAAATTCATCTACTGGTTGAAGCAGAACGTGGGAAAGGAAACGATCACAGAGGTCAGCGCCCAGGAGTATCTGGATAATCTTCGTTCCCAGCAGGAAGGAAATCTGGGACTGAGCTTTGACACGATTTCCGCCTATGGTGCCAATGCGGCCATGTGCCATTATAAGGCCACAGCGGAAAGTGATGTGAAGATAGAACCTAAGGGGCTTTATCTGGTGGATTCAGGCGGACAGTATTATGAAGGAACGACTGATGTGACCAGAACCGTTGCGGTAGGGCCGCTGACAGAGAAAGAGAGGGAGCATTTTACTCTTACCGTTATCAGCATGCTGCGCCTGGGAGCAGTGAAATTCCTTTACGGCTGCCGGGGGCTGACGCTGGATTATGTGGCAAGGGAGCCGTTCTGGAGCCGCGGCATTAATTATGACCATGGAACCGGTCATGGAGTAGGTTATCTGCTAAATGTCCACGAGCGTCCAAATGGGATACGGTGGCGCATGGTACCAGAGCGCCAGGACAACGGTATCCTGGAGGAAGGCATGATTACTTCTGATGAGCCTGGAGTATATATAGAGGGCAGCCACGGCGTCCGCACGGAGAACCTGATTGTTTGCAGGAAGGCTGAAAAGAATGAATATGGGCAATTTATGGAATTTGAATTCCTGACTATGGTTCCCATTGATCTGGAAGCCATTGATAAATCCATCATGACGGAAAACGATGTAAAGCTGTTAAATGATTATCACAAAGCCGTTTATGAAGCCCTTTACCCGTATTTTGCAGGAGAGGAAGCATTATGGCTGAAAGAGAATACAAGGGCCATTTAGCAATAAAACAAGGCAGAACCGTAGTTCACGGTTCTGCCTGTTTTTGATTGTCCGCATTTGTTTTGAGCCGTAATAATATGGGAAAAACAGCTTCCAGATCTTCTTTACTCAAGTCTTTCATCAACGCAGCGGCCTCCCTTAGAAGAGGCTGTTCTTTTTTTTCTGTTTTAAAAAATTCTATGGGAGTAATTTCAAGATAATCGCAGATTTCAAAAAATTGTTTCATAGATGGCATGGAACGTCCTGAAGAAATTCCCTGGATATAGCTCTTATTTTTTCCTAAATCCAGGCTCATTTGATATTCGGAGATATCTTTTTTCAGTCGAAGTTCCGTGATTCTATTCCTGACAAACTGTTCATCCAACATTATCACCTCTAGGTTAATCATAAAGGATATTGTATGCAAATGCTACGTATTATATGCGTAATAATGGCTGAAAAACTGGTTGCATATACGGTTGAAAAGCGTTATCATATACCATAGACGAATGGAAAAGAAGCGGAATGAATGATTCCAGCAGGTACAGGGGGAAGGATCATGACAGGAAATTCAGGAAGGCGGTTCGAGAGGTGGAATTCGGTAAACGAGCATGAGTTCTTCCGGTTTAGTGAGACGGAGCAAATGTACAAAAACATGAATNNCTATATCTGTCACCAAATGCCAAAGGACAGATAGATTTGCTGACTTTTGGACGGATTCTAAATAAGCATAGAAACAATGCCCCCCAAGACGGGGAAATCCGTTCGTTTGAATTTTGCCTGGGTAAAATGGGAGAACCATATCACTGGTGCAGCTGCAAGCTCACCGCTCAATGGGATGATCGGACAGAAGATCCTGTTAAGCTTATTGGAAAACTTCAGGATATTACTGGACTGAAGGCAAGGGAAGAGCAGCTTTTGCTCCAGTCCCTAAAGGATGGGCTCACCGGTTTATACAACAAAATGGCTTTTAAATACCGGGTAGAGGAGAAATTAAAGGTCGGTGGATCGGGTTGGCTCTGCATGATCGATATTGATAATTTTAAGGAAATTAATGACTGCTACGGCCACCTGGCCGGAGACCGTATTTTGATGCAGGTAGGCGGAATGCTCTGTGATATTTACCCGGAACCTGATCTGGTGGGAAGGGCAGGCGGAGATGAGTTTGTTGTATTTACAACGGAAGAGAATGTCCGGGAAAGGGCGGATAATTTATTGGATAGGGANNTAGAAAGGATGATACCGGAAGAGAAGTGGCGTATTTCTGTCAGCGTTGGAATTGCTCCCAGCACCGGAGAGCGGGGAGAGGATTATCAAAAACTATTTTCCAAAGCAGACCGGGCCATGTATCAAGCAAAACAGGCCGGAAAAAACCGGATTGCTTTCTTTGGTGATGGTTGATGGGATATGAATTATGGCGGTGGATTATAAAGAATGGAAATATATAATGGGACAGGATGAGTGTATCCTGTCCCATTTTGATTTTTCGATGTTCTATTTTAAGACTTTTTATCTTTGAGATTTTTTATCTTTAAGATCTTTTTGTTTTTATAACTTTTTATTTTTACTCTCTGGCAGATGCAGGTGGATAAACAAGGATCATTCCTGTTCGGAGGGTAAATCTACCAGGGTGTATTCACATTGGATGGCCGGGAGAAACTTGTCCAGTAGGTCCGTGGTTTTAAATTTTAAGCTGGAGGTATTGATACAAGGGTGGCAGCCGAAGAATTCGTGGGTCAGTACATCCTTATCGATCAGCAGCCGGACATGGTGGTTTTTATCGTTCATAAGCCCAAGAACCGAAACAGATCCAGGGGTGATGTCCAGGAATTTGACCATGAAATCCGGTTCTGCAAAAGAGAGTCTGGATGAGCCGATTTGCTTGGAAAGAGCGGCAGTACGGAATTTTTTTCCACCTGGCAGCAGCAAAAGATAGAAATCGGTTTTCTGGGCATTGCGGAGAAACAGATTCTTGCAAATTTCTATATTTAACAGCGCATCGACTTCCTGGCAGGCATCTATGGTGGGAAGCGGGGAGTGATCGACCCGCTGATAGGATATGTTAAATTTATCCAGTAAATCATAGGTGCGGATTTCCTTGGGAAGACGCCCTGTTATATCATTGGGGCGCCCGTTATAAAGGGTTTTATCCAGGAAAAAGGTGTCGTTTGTATGAACCATTTGCTACACTTCCTTTTGTCTTTTTATGATTTATTATATCTGAGACGAGAAAAATTACAAGTATTTTTGAAGATGTGGAAGGATTTTAGTGGTTTTGGAGGTAGAGATGTATTATAATAGCTGTGAAGTAAAGAAGAAGTAAAAAGCCCGGCGGAAAGGTAGGAATGGAAGTGGCTTTATGAAAGGGCCGGGATTTTATTATAGGAAGGGATTAAAACAGGAAGAGTTTAAAAATTTGAAAGAGATTAATAATAGGAAGAGATTAAAGGTAGGAAAGGTAGATTGCATATATGATAGATAACCGGTTGAAAAAAGAGAGATTCAGAAATGATAGAACGGTAAAA
>DJBG01000161.1:5911-17696 GCA_002429965.1 Hungatella sp. UBA5982 | reverse complement strand
AATTAGAAAGGGAATCGAACTTTTAAGCAATGGGGCTCAATAAGTTATAGTTATAGAAGCAGAGGCTCCGGATATTACCGGAGCCTCTGCTTTTCTTTGATGGGGTCTGCCGCTTAAGGCATGATTCCAAAATGGAGGAGAACATGAAGGAACAGGTCACATATGAGGGAGCCCAGAAGGAGGCGGTCCTTCACCACAAAGGTCCCATGCTGGTCCTTGCCGGTCCAGGTTCAGGAAAGACCTTTACCATCACCCACCGGATATGTCATTTGATTGAGGCGTACGGTGTGGACCCGACAAATATCCTGGTCATCACATTTACAAAAGCAGCTGCCAGAGAGATGAAGGAACGTTTTGAAAGCCTTGTGGACGGCAGGCCGTCTGCGGTCAGCTTTGGAACCTTCCATGCCATATTTTTCCGGATCCTGAAGTTTGCCTACCGGTACGATGCCCGCAGCATTGTGAGGGAGGAGCAGAGGATCCAGTACATAAAGGAAGCCATGGATAAGAACCAGGTAGAAGTAGAGGATGAGGCGGAATTCGTGACCTCCGTCCTTTCAGAAATCAGCTCCGTAAAAGGAGAGATGATTGACCTGGATCACTATTATTCCAAAAACTGCTCTGAGGAAATATTCAAACAGATCTATCTCACGTATGAGGACCGGCTCCGCAGGGCCAATCTCATTGACTTTGACGACATGATGGTGATGTGCTATGAATTATTTGTCCAGCGGAAGGACATCTTAGACGCGTGGCAGAAAAAGTATCAGTATATCCTGGTAGATGAGTTTCAGGATATTAACCGGGTGCAGTACGAAATTGTCCGGATGCTGGCAGCACCGGAAAATAATCTGTTTATCGTGGGTGATGATGACCAGTCTATCTATCGTTTCCGGGGAGCAAAGCCGGAAATCATGCTGGGTTTTGAAAAGGATTATCAGGGAGCTAAAAAGGTCCTTTTAAATATTAATTTCCGAAGTACCAAAGAAATTGTGGAAGCTGCCGGAAAGCTGATCGCCCACAATGAGATGCGTTTTCCTAAAAGGATCATTACGAAAAAGGGGCATGGAAAGCCGATTGTCAGGAGAGTCTGGCAGGACCCCCAGGAGGAAACTATAGAAATTGTCCAGGAAATCATGGCTTATGCAAAGGCAGGGTTTGATTGGCAGGAGATGGCGGTCCTTTACCGGACAAACCTGGGACCAAGGCTTTTGATCGAAAAGTTCATGGAATATAATATCCCCTTTTCCATGAAGGATTCGGTGCCCAACCTATACGACCATTGGATCGCAAAAAACATTATTTCTTATATCCATGCGGCGTCCGGCGATTTATCCAGGGCCAATGTGCTCCAGATCATCAACCGGCCGAACCGCTACATCAGCCGGGACGCGGTGGAAAACAATCCGGTGAACTGGGAAGCGGTAAAATCTTTTTATCAGGATAGGGGCTGGATGGTGGA
The DNA here is from genome assembly GCA_002429965.1 of Hungatella sp. UBA5982. Taxonomy (GTDB): domain Bacteria; phylum Bacillota; class Clostridia; order Lachnospirales; family Lachnospiraceae; genus Lacrimispora. The sequence continues at coordinate 16,234 of DJBG01000161.1, read as the reverse complement.
GCGGATCGAACAGCTGGAATATGATTTAAAGATGATAAGGAATATGGCGCCTGTGGCTGCTGTAAACTATATCAGGAAAGCGGTGGCTTATGACGATTACATCCGGGAATACGCCCAGTACCGGAGAATGAAGCCGGAGGAGCTTTTGGAGGTTTTAGACCAGCTTCAGGAGAGCGCGGCCGGTTATCCCACTGCGGCGGAATGGTTCCGGCATATGAAGGAATATGGAGAAGAATTAAAAGCCCAGGCTCAGTCAGGGGAAGGAAATTCCAGGGGAGTCGCCCTTATGACCATGCACAGCTCCAAGGGCCTGGAATACAGGATCGTCTACATTCTGGATGCCAATGAAGGCGTGACGCCTCACCATAAAGCAGTTCTTCCGGCAGATTTAGAAGAGGAGCGGCGGATGTTTTACGTTGCCATGACAAGACCTAAGGAGCGGCTTCACATCAATTATGTGCGGGAAAGATACAGCAAAAAGCAGGAGGTTTCCCGATTTGTCCGGGAATATCTGGAACGGGAATGACCTTGAATAAGGAAACACCCTGCGGGTATACCTTTATGCCCTAAAAGCATGGGCAGTAATAAGGAAAGGAGAAAGAGATATGAAATCCTGTGTACACATATACTGTGGGGATGGTAAGGGAAAGACAACGGCTGCCATAGGACTGGCCGTGCGCGCCTGCGGCAGCGGGAAACGGGTGCTCATTACCCGATTTTTAAAAACTGATCATTCCGGCGAAGTAAAGGCACTATGCGGGCTTTCCGGAATTACAGTCACGCCCTGTGAGCGGAGCTTTGGCTTTTTTTCCAGGATGTCCCCTGAGCAGAAAAAGGAGGCAGGCATCTACTATTCCCAATTATTGGAGATGACCTTAAACAAGGCGGTAATGGAGAATTATGACCTGCTTGTTCTGGATGAGATCATGGCAGTATGCAATTTTGGTCTTACAGAGGAAAAAAAGGTTTTGGAGTTTCTCTCTGCACGTCCGGAGGGGCTTGAAGTGGTTCTCACAGGAAGAGATCCCTCAGAAAAGCTTGTAGAAACAGCGGATTATGTGTCGGAAATCAGAAAGGTGAAACATCCATACGACCGAGGAATTTCAGCAAGACAGGGAATTGAATATTAAAGGTAAAATCCCTTGATTTTTGCCGGATTGTTTGATAGAGTGGAAATAGGCGTTAGAAAGCGCCGTACAACTAGATTAAGAAAAAAGAGAGGTATCGGGATGGCACAGGATCCTAATTTAGAGCGAGATGATATGGAACCGCAGGAGGAAATGACAGTTACACTGACCCTGGATAACGGATCAGAGCTGGAGTGCGTAGTACTTACCATTTTCACGGCAGGCGAAAGAGATTATATAGCACTGCTTCCGATGAATGGCCCTGAGGCGGAAGAGGGAGAAGTTTATCTGTACCGTTATTTTGAGAAGGAGGACGGGCAGCCGAATCTTGAAAATATTGAAGATGACGAGGAATATGAGATTGTTGCGGATGCCTTTGACGAATTACTGGACGATGCGGAATATGATGAACTGGTAGACGAAGACGAAGAGTAAACAAAGGAAAAGCCGGGGCAGGTCCTTAAAAGGGACCGGTCCCGGTTTTAAGATTTATATGGAACATGTGTTTATAAAACCTTACAAATCATAGAATACTACTACTAATAATGGAAGTATATGCAGCAAGTATTGCAATCTATAAAACCTGCGTTCTATATACTACTATAATTGTATCTATGGGAAGTGAGGAATATCTGTATGGACAACGAGGCGGTACTTAAGAAAATCGAGGAAATCAACAGAAGCAAAGAGTGGTCTATGTACAGGTTATCAAAAGAAAGTGGGATTGCTCAGTCCACATTGTCCAGTTTGTTTGGAAGAAGAGCCAATATCAGCCTTCCAAAACTCGGCAGGATTTGCAATGCATTTGGTCTAAAAATGTCGGAATTCTTTTCTTTGCTGGAGGAAGAGGCAAAATGCGGGGAATCACGGCAGAATGATTATGAAATCATTGAGATGGTACAAAAGGCGACAATGCTGTCTAAGAATAACAGACGGCTTTTGCGGTCTATGATTATTGTAATGGAAGAACTGGAAAGAGAAAAAAGAAGAAAAGGAGAACGGTAAAATGGAAAAAATTGTTGATGCCAGAGGCCTTACATGCCCTCAGCCGGTTATTAAGGCAAAAGAGGCATTAAAGGATATGGGAGAGGGTACATTGAAGGTCCTTGTGGACAATGAAATTGCTGTTCAGAATGTAATGAAGCTTGGGAATTATGAGGGTGTTGCTCCGGTTTCAGAGAAAAAAGCGGAAGGGGAATATGAAATCCTGTTCCACGTCAACAGAAAATCCGGCAGTATGGAAGAAACGGTCAACGAAGAAGAATGCCTTCCCGATGCCAGAAAAAAAGGCCTTGTAGCGGTACTTTCATCGGATCAGATGGGAGGAGGCAATGAAGAGCTTGGACGCATTCTGATGAAGGGATTTGTTTATGCTCTTACCAAGCTGGAAGAGCTTCCTGAGACGGTTCTCCTTTACAATGGGGGAGCCAGGTTATCCGTGGAAGGCTCTCAGTCCCTGGAGGATCTAAAGAGCTTAGAGGCGCAGGGAGTGGAAATCCTCACCTGCGGAACCTGCCTGAATCATTATGAATTAACAGACAAACTGAAAGTTGGCTCGGTAACCAATATGTATGAAATTGTAGAAAAAATGGCTCGCGCCCGACTGGTGATCAGGCCTTAACACTCCCGGTTTCATGGGCAGTGGATGGTTTTTATTGACAAAACAGAGGTTTTTGTTCTATAATTCACTCAGCTAATTTTTAACATCACTGGCAGGCTTGACTTGTAGTTACAGTTAAGTCATGCAGAAACATCTGTTTAATTTGTGCGTGGGAGCTTGCTTCTTAAGCACAAATTGTACAAATATTTCTTAGGGCGGACGCCCGGCATGAATAATTTGGCGGTTTACGCATATGTCTTTTAGAAGTACGTTTTATCCGCCAAATTATGAGTGGCATGACTGAGTTGCAATGGTTGTCACCGTTTTATTTGTTTGAGGAGGAGAATTATGGAAAACAATAAAAATGCAGGAAAAAGACCAGCAAAAGCCCCAGAAGAAACGGCAGTTGGAAAAATAGCGGCTGCTGCCAAGAAAGCACCTGTGAAAAAAAGCACTGCGCCAAAGAAAACATCTGTAAAGAAAAAAGAGCCGGAAGTTTCGTTCTTTCTGGAATATTCCGGAAAACAAGTTGCCGCAGGAGAAGTGCTGGAAGCAGTTAAAAAGGATTATCTGTCAAAGCATGAAGACGCTGAAGTGAAAACACTTGAAATATACATAAAACCAGAAGAAGATACCGTTTATTATGCTGTGGACGGAGAAGGCTCTGATCAGTATAAGATCTTATTGTAGTATTTCCGCTGACACTGCCCCAGTATGTTCTTATATCCGGGGTTTGTACACGGCAAAAGGTCAGTGCCCGTAAGAAGATTCTTTCTTCCGGGTACTTTCCTTTTTTAACATGGTTTTTTATCTCCGCAATCTCCACATGATTTTTGGAGCCTGGATCCTGCGGTAAAGCTTTTCTAGCAGGATCGTACAGGAGAGAGTAAAAAATATTTCCAAAACCGTGCTCACGATTCCTGTCAGGAAAAAGAGTATGGCAGACAAAACCGTTATCACCAGTAAGCATTGCAGATAGGGCTGGTAAACCGCCTGATTCATGCAATAGAGCTTCCAGATGATCATATACAGGCAGATAAGAAGAGAAATTGATGCCAAAAAGGATAAAACAACATGAAGGACCGCANNTGAGTCCGGCAGATAAGGCGTGATGACTGCCAGAGCCAGAAGCAAAAGGGCAGTGGTGCTGATCACGGTTTCCTTTCTGTTCCGGGGAAGTCCGCCTATGATCCGTTTTAAAACATAATAAAAATACGTTCCAACGATAACGCCCCATAAAAGAAACAGGTTTTTTCTGGAAGATAAATTTCCTAATACGGAAAAATTCAATGAGAACCAGTCGGTTCCCCAGGCAAACAGAATGGTATATATGGGTATAATGAAGTAAGCAGTAATGGTTATTAAGGACATAAGGCACCTCCGGACAGTCGTCTCTTCCTATTTTGGCACTTACTTCGAAAAATAATGACAGATTGTGTTATTTTTATATAAAAATTAAAATTCAGAGGATAAACAATGATTCAATTACCGGATGAGTTCAGAGAAAAAATGAAAGGGCTTTTAGGAGCAGAGTATGATTCATTTATAGAAAGCTATGATAAGGAACGGGTTCAGGGCTTAAGGGGAAATTCTTTAAAGATTTCCCGAGAGAAATTTGATGAGATCTGCCCATTTCAGTTGAGAAAGATTCCATGGGCAGCCGAAAGATATTATTACCAGTTGGGTTTTCCAAGCTGGCCGGGGGGATTCTTAAAAATCATTATCCCAAAGGCCTCCGTTGGATGTGATTCCAATGAACTGCATGTCATCAGGTAAGGGCGCCTCAAAAGAAAGAGGCTCCTTTTTGATTGGGTGGAGGAAATCCAGCCGGAAGGAATGAAGGGCCTGGCGAGTGATGTAACGGTAGTCCGGATGATAAAGAAAATCTCCTGGCAGGGGATGGCCGATGGATTTTAAATGGACCCGGATCTGATGGGTGCGGCCGGTTTCCAGACAAAGTCCTGCAAGGGAATGCCCTGTCACAGGGTCATAATAAAGCCGCTTATAATGAGTGCGAGCCTCTTCTCCATTTAACCGGTCCACACACCGCTCAATGGTGGAGCCGTCTACCCGGGAAATGGGAGCGTCAATGGTTCCGCTTAGAGGAAGCATTCCCTGGACAACCGCAAGGTAGCGGCGGTGAATCTCTCTTTTTTTCACCATATCTGAAAGAATGCAGGCGCTTAAGGGATTTTTTGCCAGCACTAAAAGCCCGGTGGTATCCCGGTCCAGCCGGTTGATGGCCCGGTAGACAAAGGCCTCGTTTTTTTCTTTAAAATAATACGCGATTCCGTTGGCAAGGGNNGGGACGGATGGATAGGAACGCCGGCTGCCTTGTTGATGACCAGGATATGTTCATCCTCGAACTGAATTTGAATCGGCATGGGTGTGGGAACAATATTCTTAGAGCTTTCTTCCTCACAGATAAAGACAGATAAAAGCTCTCCCGGCTCAAGAACCCGGGTTGTATAGACAGGCTCTCCTTCCACCGTTATTCCGTTTGACCTGTTCCGAAGCTGCCGGATCAGGCTCTGGGAATATCCCAGGTTTAAGAGATACTGTTTCACGGTCATATCTTCAAGGGTCTGTTTTATGGTATAAGTCATAGTCATTTTCATAAACCGATTCTATCATGCAGGGTTGTGATTGACAAGGAGAATCTATGGGTTATAATTAGCTGGTAGAAATTGAAAAAAGGGGGTTTGATGATGTTTGATCAGGATATTTATGAAGTATTGGAAATGGAATTTGAAAGAAACCACATAATGGAAGATGTGGATGAGGTTCTGCTTGATTTGGCCGAAGCAATTGCTGACAGGGGGATTATGGATAAAGAATTGGTTTTGACGGAATCCTATGGTAAGACACAGATTCAGGTGTCCGGAGTCTGCTCCGATGAAGAGGGGGAAGTGAACGTTCTCATTAAACAGGTGCGGATTGGAAAACAGGAATTTGAAATTAATGATTATTTTCTATAAGGTGAAAGCAGGGCGGAAGAAATGGAGGCAGCATACTCATGATGAAAATCAAACAGGAATATTCGCCAAAGGAGCTGGGGATCGATCTTCTGTGCGATCTGGTGGGAGCATTTTTATTTAATATTGGAATCTATAATTTTGCGGTAAATGCGGAATTCGCTCCGGTAGGAGTATCCGGTATCGCACTGATTCTGCGCCATCTGTTCGGTCTGCCAATGGGCATTACCAGCATGGTTCTTAACATTCCCATCGTGTTAGTCAGTTACAATCTTTTGGGAAGGCGGTTTTTGCTCCGTTCCATGAAGAGTATGGTCATCTTTGCCCTTGTGCTGGACTATGTAGTTCCTTATCTTCCGGTTTATCTGGGAAATCCCTTGTATGCTTCTGCCTGCACCGGAATTTTTTCCGGTCTGGGGCTGACCATCGTCTATTTAAGAAACTGTTCCACAGGAGGCACGGACTTTCTGGTCATGGCGATCCGGAAGATTTTTCCTCACCTGACCATTGGTCAGATATCTCTTGTGGTGGATGCCATAGTAATCATTGCCGGAGGTTTGGTGTTCCGCAATTTAGATGCGGTCATCCTGGGTATGCTCTCCACCATAGTGACCACCATGGTAATCGACAAGATCATGTATGGCCCGGGAGCCGGAAAGCTGGTTTTTGTGGTCACCTTCCATGCGATAGAGGTGGCTCAGAGAATCGAGGAAAATACCGGCCGGGGCTGCACGTTTCTTCAGGGCCAGGGTTCCTATTCCCTGGATGAAAAGAAAGTGATCATGTGTGCCTGCAACAACAGCCAGGTGGTGCCTATCCGCCGTGCGATCCACGAAATAGACAAGGAAGCATTCCTCATTATTACGGATTCCAATGAGGTTTATGGAGAAGGATTTAAAGCCATTGGAGGGCAGCTTTAGGCTAAGGGTGTATCTGAAAACATAGCAGTTTTCAGATANNCTGAAATCTTGGTGGTACGCACGCCGATTAATCGCAGGGGGGTGCGGTCCCAAAGCTCTTTAAGCAGCTTACAGGCGTTTTCATAAATCACTGTGGTGGAGTCTGTAGGATTGTTTAAGGTCATCTGATGGGACTTGGTATTAAAATTCCAGTCCTTGATCTCCACACAGACGCAGTCGCTCATGACATGATCTGCACGGAGGCGGGCGCCTACGGTCTCACTTAATGAAAGAAGTACCTGGCAGGCAATGTCAAAGTCGTTTATATCATGGGAAAGGGTGGTGCTGTTTCCGTAGCCCTTATTTAAGGGCTCCCGCTCTTCCACGGGAGAGGTATCAATGCCCAGGGCATAATCATGGATCAGCAGGGCATACTTTTCCCCCAGCAGGGGCTTTAAGTGGCTTACGTTGCAGGCCGCAAGCTCCCCTATCGTGTGTATGCCGATGCCTTCCAGCTTTTTCTGGGCGGAATGGCCCACAAAAAACAGTTCCCGAATGGGGAGGGGCCACATTTTGGAAGGTATTTCATGGGCAAACAGGGTGTGGCAGAGATTGGGCTTCTTAAAATCCGAGGCCATTTTAGCCAGGAGCTTGTTGGGAGCGATACCGACGTTCACCGTGAACCCCAGGTTCCGCCAGATCCTTTCCCGTATCTGGTTTGCCACTTCAAGCGGGGAGCCAAAGAGGTGGATGGTGGAGGTCATGTCGAGAAAGGCTTCGTCAATGCTGAATTTTTCAATATCAGGGGTGTAATCGGACAAAAGCTCCATCAGTTCCCGGGATTTTCTTAGGTAAACATCAAACCGGGCCGGAACAACGGTCATGGCAGGGCACTTGCGCAGAGCCTGGGTGATGGGTTCCCCGGTTGTTATTCCAAATGCTTTCGCGGGCGTGGATTTTGCCAGAACGATCCCATGCCTTAAAGAGGCGTCACCGCCTACTGCCGATGGAATGGTGCGTAAATCCAGGGCACCTGGGTCAGCTTCCAGACGGCTGACAGATTCCCAGCTTAAATATGCGGAATTTACGTCTATGTGAAAAACTAAGGGTTCCGGTACCATATCCGTCTCTCCTTTGACATAATTTACTTAATAAAGACAAGCCTTAATTCAGCCTGAATTTTACTCTAAAGGGCATTTAAAGAATCGAATTTCCTTTTCTCTCATTATACCGAAAATACGTTCGGAAAGTAAAGGGAATAATTAAAAAAACTGCGGAATAGGATAAATTAAATTCATGGGGGAGGCTCTTTCATGAGGCATGCCATAGGAATACTGCTGGCAGCAGTGTTTGTCTTTCTTATAGGGACAGGAACTGCTGCGGTCAGGCTGGCAGGAAAAGAGGCCGTAAATGAGAACACAACAGTAACAGAGGAGAAAGGAGAAAAAAACGCACCGGTTCAGACAAAGGATGAGCTAAATCTTTATGCCCAATCAGCAGTTTTGATGGATGCCTCTACCGGCCGCATTTTATACGGAAAAAATGAGAATCTGGTCCGTCCCATGGCCAGCACCACAAAAATCATGACCTGCATCCTCGCTTTGGAGCATGGGAATCTTTCTGACACAGTAACTGCCAGCCAGAATGCGGCTTCCCAGCCTAAGGTCCATCTAGGGGTCTATAAGGGAGAGAAGTTTCTGCTTAAGGATTTACTTTACAGCCTTATGCTGGAATCCCATAATGACGCTGCCATGATGATCGCAGAGCACGTAGGAGGGAGCCAGGAGGGATTTGCCAGGCTGATGAACCAAAAAGCCAGGGATTTAGGCTGTGAAGATACATATTTTATAACACCCAATGGTCTTGATGCCAAAGAAGAAAAGGATGGACAGGTGAAGCTGCATTCTACAACGGCAGCGGATTTAGCCAGGATTATGAACTACTGCATCGGCCAGTCGCAAAAAAAGGAGGAATTCTTAGAGATTACGGCAACAAGAAGTTATTCCTTTGCTGACCTTGAAGGAAAACGCTTCTTTTCCTGTAATAACCACAATACCCTTCTGGGGATGATGGACGGGGCGTTTTCAGGAAAGACAGGATTTACCGGAGGAGCCGGCTATTCATATGTGGGAGCAGTCCAGGATGACGGAAGGACCTATACCATTGCTCTTCTAGGCTGCGGCTGGCCGCCCCATAAGGCCTATAAATGGTCAGATGCAAGAAAGTTGTTTCAGTACGGGATGGAACGCTTTCATTTGAAGAACGTTTATAAAGATGTAAGCCTTCCTGATATTCCGGTAAAGGGGGGGATTCCTTCCTCCGGCCGCCTGGATGAACCGGTCATGATATCCTGCGGCATTGGCGGAGAGGAAGAGAAGACCATAAACCTTCTTCTGGCGGATGAGGAGGAGGTCACGGTGCAGACAGAGATTCCAAAGGAATTAAATGCACCGGTGCGTAAGGGACAGACGGTGGGAACTGTCATTTACCGCTTAAACGGAGAAGTCATTAAAAGCTATCCGGTATATTTAACCGAAGGTGCGGACCGCCTGACCACGGTCTGGTGTATTAAAAATATTTTCATTAAATATCTGTCCATGCCGGGGGTCATGGGAATTATCCCTGACCTATAGGATACGTGTAAAAGGAGGAAGGAAACGTCAGCGTTTCCTTCCTCCTTTCTGTTCTCTATTAACGGCAGGTCTGTTCACATTCCGGTTTAAAGGAAATACGGTATTGATCCGGTGTCTTAGATTTATAAAAAACTGTCCAGTGGGAATCATATCATATTAAATTGATGTTTCAAGCACTGAATGAAATAAGGACAGGATCGGCAGAAAATAAATTGTATAAAACGATGGCACATGGTATATTAAGAGTGTTTGTTTATACAAGGAAAGGAAATTACAAAAGTATGAATATGAAAAAAATCGCAACAGTGCTTGTGGGAAATACCATTTATGCCCTGGCTGTATCCCTGTTCATTCTGCCGGGGGGGCTGATCACAGGCGGAACGACTGGACTTGCTTTGGTGGCCCATCACCAGTTCGGGATTCCCGTAGCTGCTTTTGTGGGAGCCTTTAATATTATAATGTTTGTGGTGGGAGCCTTGTTTTTGGGAAGGCAGTTTGCATTTACCACCATGATCAGCACCTTTTATTATCCGTTTATTTTGGGGATATTTGAAAATCTGTTCGGTCAGGCGGCAATGACAGATGACCGGATGCTGGCAACTGTTTTTTCCGGACTTTTAATCGGCGTGGGAATCGGCATGGTGATAAGGGCCGGTGCTTCCACCGGCGGAATGGATATTCCCCCTTTGATCCTGAACAAAAAATGGAATCTGTCCGTATCCATGACCATGTCGGTTTTTGACTGTCTGATCCTGCTGTCACAGATGATATTTTCCAATAAGGAGCAGATCCTTTACGGAATCCTGCTGGTGCTATCCTATAGCACGGTGCTTGATAAGGTGCTTTTGATCGGCCGCAATCAGATGCAGGTAAAAATCATAAGCGAAAAGTATGAAGAGATCAGTCAGGCCATCCAATCCCGGATGGACAGAGGAACCACCCTGCTTGCCAGTGAAGGAGGGTATTTAAGAAAAGCTTCCTTTACGGTTCTTACCGTAATTTCAGGGAGACAGCTTTCAAAGGTCAATGAACTGGTCATGGGGATCGATCCTAATGCATTCATGATCATCAACCAGGTCAATGAGGTGC
>DJBG01000161.1:0-5889 GCA_002429965.1 Hungatella sp. UBA5982 | reverse complement strand
CAGGGCCGGGAATAGAGGCCGTGGAAAGTGAGGAAAGCGCCGGGACGGAAAAAAAAGTGGAGGCGTTTGCTGAAAAGATCCAGGAAACGGTAGGAGACCGGGATCTGCAGGCATTTGCGGACCTTCTGTTTTATCCCTGTACTTTCATAACAGGCGATGGGGAGACAATCACCTTTAACAACCGGGAAGACTTATTTAAGCAAAACCCTGACATGGTGTTTGGAGATGACTTAATGGTAGCGGTAGCCAATGTGGATACGGTTTCACTGAAGATGACGGATAAAGGCGTGATCATGGGAGAAGGAACATCGAAAATCACCTTCCAGGAAAGACAAGATGGAAGCTTTGGGATAACAGAAATCAAGGAATAAGACAGAATGAAAGAGAATGTAACTTTACATGAGATGCTTTCTTTCCGTGAAAAGAAAGTAGGAATGCAGGAAGCCCTTCAGAGAAAGCACGATAAGGCCACGATTGTGGCTCTAGGAATGAATATTCCCGGCCCAACAAAAACCTCTCCCGGCATCCTTGTGGCATTTTCCGCAGGGGGAGAGGAATTGGACCGCCTTTTTTTTGAAAATGGGCTGTCTGTTTTAGAAGAGACCGTGGTAAAAGAGAAGGCTGGTTACTTAAAGCTCTATGCAGTGAAAAGCCTTGATCCCCTTCTTGTGAAAAGATTAACGGTTCGCATGGAAGAAACCCATCCTCTTGGAAGGCTGTTTGATATTGACGTATATGATGAGGCAGGAAACGGGATCGGCAGAGCAGAATTAGGATCCCCTGTGCGGAAATGCCTGATATGTGAAAAAAATGCAAAGCTATGCGGCCGCAGCCGGAGCCATACGGTGGAGGAACTTTACGGACGTGTTGAGAGCATCATAGATTCCTGGTTGAAAGGGGGCAGATGAAAATCTGCCCCCTTTCTTAATAAATTTTAAGGTTCCTTTTTTCCCTGGTTAAGATTCTCCCTATAAAATGAAGATATAGTAAATAAAAGGGAGGCTTTAAGCAAAATGGAGATAAAAAAACCAGCCATGGCCGGTACATTGGAATCAAGTGACTGTCAGGTGACTGTTGAGCCAGGTGATGGTAAAATCGATTTTGTACTGGAAAGCGCAGTAATAAACCAGTATGGCAACAAGATCCGGAAGGTGATCATGGAGACTCTTAAGAATCTGGGAATCAATAATGTGAGGATCACGGTTGTTGATAAGGGAGCACTGGACTGCACCATTAAGGCGCGTGTGGAAGGAGCGGTATCCCGTTCCACGGACCAGTTCGAAAATATTATCTGGGGAGGCATAAGGAAACGATGAATCCGAATAAGAAACGGCTCAGAAGAACCATGATGTTTTTAAATGCCCAAAAGCCGGGCCTCATTAAAGATCCGTATATTTATAAACCAGATTCCATTATGCTGGATTTGGAGGATGCGGTCGCAGAAAACCAGAAGGATGCAGCAAGATTTTCCCTCTATCATGCACTTTTGGAGATCGATTACAGGGACTGTGAGCGGGTGGTCCGGATCAATGGTCTGGATACCCCATATTGGAAGGAGGATATCCGCTGTGCGGTTGCAGGCGGCTGTGATGCGATCCGGGTTCCTAAAACAGAAAGGCCTGAGGAGATAAAAGCAGTGGAAGCGGAGATCCGGATTGCAGAAGAGGATTTCGGCATTCCGGAAGGAAGGACCCTCATTATGGCAGCTATTGAATCCGCAAGAGGGGTGGTTAAGGCGCTGGAGGTTTGTGAGGCTTCCGGGCGGCTGTTTGGAATCGCACTTTCCGGCGGGGACTATACCAAAGACCTTCAGACCTATATTACAGGAACCGGAATTGAGCTGATGGGAGCCAGACAGAACTTAATCATAGCGGCCAGGGCAGCAAAGATCCAGTGCTTTGATACCGTTTATACCAACCTTGATGATATGGAAGGCTTCCGGCAGGATGTGGAAACTATTCATTTGATGGGGTTTGACGGGAAATCCATTATCAATCCGCGTCAGATTCCGGTTGTCCATGAGATCTTTACGCCTTCACAGAAGAATATTACGTTTGCAGAAAAGGTCGTTAAGGAAATCGAGGACAAACGTGCAATGGGAATTGGCGTATTTACCGTAGACGGAAAGATGATCGACATTGCATTCTATGACGGGGCCAGGAGAACTATAGAGCTTGCCAAGGCCTCCGGTGTATATAAAGGAGATCTGTAAGATGATTAATGCAGTAGGGAGAGAGATTCCGGAAGAAATCTTAAAATTGACAGGAAAAAAACCTTTTATGGGAGTTCATCACTTTGATGGATATGAGTATAAAAAAGACGGTCCGGTGACAAAGTGCATGATCAATTCGGAGGAAAGCAAGCTGGCGGACAGCATTCACGGCTGTCTGGTAAAATGCGGGATCAAGGATGGCATGACCCTGGGCTTTCATCACCATTTCCGGGAAGGCGATTATGTGGTAAACATGGTGATGGAGGAGGTCCACAACATGGGAGTCAAGGATATCACCATCTGTGCAAGCTCTCTTGGCAAGGCCCATGATAAACTGGTGGATTACATTGAAGATGGGACCATTACCGGAATACAGTCTTCCGGTNNCGTGCCCCCACCTGTGATGACTATGGAAACTGCAGGGGCATCGGCGGAAAGTCGGATTGCGGGGTTCTCTCCTATTCCATGGTGGACGCAGATTACGCCGATAAGGTGGTCGCAATCACGGACTGCCTGGTGCCATTCCCAAACTTCCCCGCCCATATTTCCATGACAAAAGTAGATTATGTGGTAGTTGTTGATGAGATTGGTAATCCGGAGAAGATTGCAACCGGGGCCGCAAAACCCACCACAGATATGCGCAAGCTTATGATGGCCGATTACTGTACCCAGTTTGTCGTCAATACCCCGTATTTTAAGGAAGGATTTTCTTACCAGACCGGGGTAGGCGGAGCTTCCATCGCCTCCACCATTTCTCTTGCAAAAATCATGAAGGAGAGAAATGTGCGCATGCGCTTCGGGGTAGGAGGCCTTACAAAGCCCATGTGCGACTTATTGGAGAACAATCAGGTAGATGCCCTGTTAGATACCCAGGATTTTGATCTGGATGCAGTGGAATCCGTCATCAATCCCAAACATTTTCGAATCAGTGCCGGAGAATATGCGGATCCCTTTAACAAAGGGGCCGTTGTAAACAAGTTGGATTTTGTAATTCTGGCTGCCCTGGAAGTAGATGTGAATTTTAACTGCAATGTAGTGGTGGGTTCTGACGGCATGATCACCGGCGCTCAGGGAGGGCATCCGGACACTGCGGCCGGAGCAAAATGTACCATAGTGATCTCTCCATTGCTGCAGGGAAGGATTCCGGCTGTTTGCTCAGAGGTCACAACGGTTACGACTCCCGGCGAATCCATTGATGTGGTGATCACGGATTATGGCATTGCAATTAATCCGGGAAGGCAGGATTTGATCCAGTGCATGAAAGACGTGGAACTGCCNNAGAGGAACTGCGGGACATCGCATACTCCATTGCGGGAGAACCGGAAAAGGTGCAGTTTGATGAAAAAATTGTAGGAATCATCGAGGGCCGGGATGGTACCATCATGGATGTGGTGCGTAAGATCAAGGAGTTTCAGTTTGCAGGAGAATAAACAATGAATAGCAGTTCTGGTGTGAATTTTAAAGGGGCATTGGAAAAGGCGGCTTTCCACATCGGGAACATGGCTTACCAGGCTATGCTTGAAGAGGTTTATACGACGCCCAAGCCCGGCCTGGTGGATCTATATTCTGCAGGTGCCCATAAAGACATGGACGTTACTTCCTTTGAGAGGAGTGCCAAAGCCCTGGAGCCGTATTTTGCCTCTATGGCCTTAGAGGGCATGAGCCTTTTGCACACGCCGGGGCTGCTGTTTGAACGCATCCGCCGGATTGGCCTGTCCGCAGAGAAGGCCATGTACAAGGCTACGGCAGGAGTGAATACCCATAAGGGGATGATCTTTCACATGGGAATCTTAAGTGCGGCCGCCGGAGCATGCATTGGAGGGCGGAGAGCTGTGACCATAGAATGCCTGGTAAAGATGGAGCAAGCCATGGTAAGAGAGACTCTGGTAAAGGAAGTGGAGGAAATGCAGTCCCTGAACCAATGTAGGATTACGGGTGCAAGGGGAGAGGCCATAAGCGGCTATGCTTCCGTACGCGGCATCGCNNTCCCATCATGGCAAAAGGACTTAAGGAAGGCAGGGACTGGAATCAGATCAAACTGGAAACTTTGTTTATGCTCATGAGCCGGGTAGAGGATTCCAACATCATTGCAAGGCATGATCCGTCCGTCCTTTTGAAGGTTCAGTGCACGGCAAGGAATTTTCTCCGTGCCGGAGGGGCTTACGGGGATAAAGATATGGTGATGCTGAAACGAATGGATGCGGATTTTATAAAGAGAAATATAAGCGCCGGAGGGTGTGCGGATCTTCTGGCTGTGGCAATTTTCATGAATGAACTGGTAAAAGTGCCGGTGATGGGGAGGATTCTATGGAATTCGTAAAGCTGGAAGGAAGGCCGTTAAAAGGTAAAGAGCTGGAACTGTTAAAGGATTTTTTAAAACGNNATGACCTGGACTATGACCAGGGAATCGAATACAGCGTATGTCTCCTTGATGAGAATTACCGGATCCAGGCTACCGGCTCAGCGGAGCAGAATGTTTTAAAATGCATTGCAGTTGATAAAAGCGTAAGAGGAACCGGCCTGACCGGGTCGGTCATCTCATGTTTGACCCAGTATGAATTTGAGAACGGCAGATCCCATATTCTTATGTACACAAAACCGGAAAACAGGGAAATGTTTGAGGATCTTGGATTTTTTACGGTGCTACTGACCGATGATGTCCTTTTTATGGAAAACAGGAAGAGCGGGTTCAAAGAGTTTGTGAACCGTCTGATCTCAGAGTCTCCGGCTGAGGCGCTGAAACCAGGCATGGTCATCGGCTCCATCGTTGCCAATTGCAATCCATTTACTTATGGCCACCGGTATCTGGTTGAACAGGCCCTTAACTGCTGTGACTATGTCCATGTACTGGTTCTTGCCGATAACAGAAGCAGTTTTGGAGCGGATGAACGATTTTTTATGGTACGGGAAGGAATCAAAGACCTTCCCCGTGCGGTTGTTCACCAGGCAGCTGATTATGTCATCTCCGCAGCGACCTTTCCAACTTATTTTATGAAGGAAAAGGTCCATGCGGTAAGAGCCGGCTGCCGCCTGGATTTAGAGCTTTTCGGCAGGCGCATCGCCCCGGCTCTTGGGATAACAAAGCGCTTCGTAGGAACAGAACCAGTATGCGCAGTCACCGGTCATTACAATGAGGAAATGAAAAAGATCCTGCCCCGGTATGGAATCTCGGTATCGGAATTCGAGAGGATGTGTTCCGGGGGAGAGGCAATCAGTGCATCTGCAGTCCGGAAATGGTATGAAAAGGGAGACTTTGAAGGATTAAAGGGCCTGGTGCCTGAAACGACACTGGAATACCTTGAACAGAAAAAAAAAGGCCGGAGGCCTACGGGATAAACCGGTATCCAAGGCCTCTGACTGTTACGATATGGACCGGCTTTTGCCGGTCTTCTTCGATTTTACCACGCAGGCGGTTGATATACACCATGATGGAGTTATCGTCTATGGCAACACTGTTTCCCCACACATGATCGTAAATCATGTCTTTTGTAAATACCTGGCCCGGATGCTTTAAGAACAGCAGCATCAGACTGCTTTCTTTGGAAGAAAGTACAATCTCTCTTCCGTTTTTATAAAACCGCATGGTAGAATTATTGTAAGTGAAAGATCCGCATTCCAGGATATCCGAGCTTTCTAACATCTGATTTTTGTTCCGGCGGATCAGCGCTTTTACCTTG
>DJBG01000076.1 GCA_002429965.1 Hungatella sp. UBA5982 | reverse complement strand
GAAAATGGCTCGTAAAGTAAACACCTGTCGCTTCATCCTTTGTTACAATTTCAAGCTTCTTCCCGTCCTCATTTCTCTGTTCCTCGTGGCTCACATACTTCATCCTGTATCCGGGAGCCGTAACCGTATACTTCATTCCATGGCGTTCCTCAGGACGATCCTGCCCGGAAAGTCCTATTTCTACCAATCGGAAAGCATGCTTCTCCTCCTCACTTCGTATAGTCTCCTCACGAAAAGGGAGAGAGGAAACATGAAGCAGCTTTACCTCATCCCTGTCTGTGATTTCCAAAAGCATATTTATCCCATTTTCAGTTATCTTTATCCGCTTCATTGCCCCACCCTCCCAATTCATTTACTAACCATTTTTCTTTACACTTTCCCGTTCTACTATGATTGCGTCAACCTTTGGCTGCATCTCCTTAATCTCTTCACCATCCAGCAGGCGCATTAGCATATTGACTGCAAGCTCCGCTTTCTGACTCACATCAACGCTCATTGATGTGAGTCTGGGATTGCATAACCTAGCATAGACATCATCATCAAAGCCCACTATGGAAATATCCTCCGGTATATGTATCTGCCTGCGCTGAAAAAAGCCGATGGCCTCCACCGCATTAAAGTCCGTGGAAAAGAATAGTGCAGCCTTGCGGCCAATCAGCCTGCGCATATCATCATAATCCTTTACCCTTTCATCATAAGTTCTGCCAAGCATACGGATTTCCAGCTCCGCACCATCTCCCATACGTTCTTTATAAACCTCTGACGCTCCTATGTATCTGCAGTAATCAGCTCCCGATTTTATATTAGCCAGATATACCACCTTCTCTATTCCCTGATCCAACAGATATTCCATCATCATCATCCCTCCTTCATAATCCCTGGAGGTCACATTAAAGCAATCCGATATTTTACCAATATCATATTCATTCATGTCAATGGATACAATTGGCTTCCCCGTCTGCTTTCCTATCTGTTTATAATATTTGACCGGCATGGAAATAGATATAATCCCATCCACATTCCAGCCCATTGTCATTTTCATGATTTCAGGAATGCTTTTGGAGGAAAAAAGCATGATGTAATACCCCCTTTTCCTCAGCATACGCTCCAGTTCACCAATGATATTTCCATAAAAAGGACGTTCATATGGCGTTCTCTCCACGAATTCCGGTGTATTTACAAGGATACTGATTATCTTTGAACCTTTATTTGTCAGGGCATTCAGTCCGAATCTTGGAATATAATTGTACTTAACCAAAAGTTTTTTGATCTTCTCCTCCAGTTCAGGAGAAACTTTTTTTGTTTTTCCATGCAGCACGTTTGATACCGTTGTCATGCTGACTCCAGCCTCGGCCGCAATCTCTTTTAATGTTATCATAATAAACATACCCACTTTGCTCTGCATTTGTCTAGGACACTGGTAAAATCATATCATATTTTTTCATACTTCTCCATTTATTTTTTAACTTTCTGTCTTTTTCCTAGCTCTCTGTTTAACAGAAATTTTAGTGAACAACTAAGGAACATTTTTCCCATGCGGCCGGTTATGGATCTCAAAATACCCTAAAATGTAAAAGAGCTGTTGCAAAAAAGAAGTTATTTATTCTTCTTTTCGCAACAGCTCTTTCGTTCAACCTATGCAAGTTTTACTTTCGATTTACCTTTATAGCTAATCCGCTTCCTTCAATTTTCACCTAAAGCCGTGAAAATTAACCTATATTCCCTTACCAATATCCCGCCTCATATACTTATTCTCAAAAGATACCCATTCCACCGCCTGATAGGCATTTTCTCTGGCTTCCCTTAAATCCTCTCCGATTGCCGTCACTCCCAGCACTCTTCCGCCATTGGTCACCACGGTTCCGCTGCCATCCAATGTACTTCCTGCATGAAAGGCAAAATATTTCTCCTGTCCCTTAAATGCTTCCAGCCCGGCAATGGGATACCCCTTTTCATACTTCTCCGGATACCCCTCCGATGCCAATACCACGCAGACTGCCGCATTATCTTCAAACAGCAGGTCTATCTGATCCAGAGTTCCGTCAATGCAAGCCTCAAAAACCTCTACAATGTCATTCTTCATCCGGGGAAGTACCACCTGTGTCTCAGGATCACCAAACCTGGCATTGTATTCCAATACTCTGGGGCCTTTTTCCGTCAGCATCAGCCCGAAGAATATAATACCCTTAAATTCCCGGTCCTCTGCCTTCATGGCATCCACAGTCGCCTGATAAATATATTTCTTACAAAACTCATCCACTTCTTCTGTATAAAACGGACTTGGAGAAAATGTTCCCATTCCCCCTGTATTAAGGCCCTGGTCTCCGTCTTTTGCCCGCTTATGGTCCTGGGCGGATGTCATAATTTTAACAGTCTTTCCATCCACAAAGGAAAGCACCGATACCTCCCGGCCCGTCATAAACTCTTCCACCACAATCCGGTCTCCTGCGGAGCCAAACTGCTTATCAAGCATTAAGTCCTTCACCCCGTTTTCAGCCTCTTCCCTTGTGCCGCAGATCAGGACTCCCTTTCCCAAAGCCAGGCCGTCAGCCTTTAACACAATGGGCATCGGGGCTGTTTTCACATAATCGAAAGCCTCTTCCGGGGAATCGAAGACTTCATATGCCGCTGTGGGAATTTCATATTTTTTCATCAAATCCTTGGAAAATGATTTAGAACCTTCCAGCAAAGCCGCACGTTTTTGCGGGCCGAACACCCTTAGACCGGCTGCCTCAAACGCGTCCACAGCTCCGGCAACCAGAGGATCATCCGGTCCTATGATGGTTAAATCGATTCCCTTTTCCCCGGCAAATGCCACCTGCCTGTCAAAATCCATGACTCCTATATCCACGCATTCTGCAATCTCTGCAATTCCTGCATTTCCAGGGGCGCAATATATTTTATCAACCTTAGGGCTTCTGGAGATTTTCCATGCAATGGCATGCTCACGCCCGCCTCCGCCTATGATCAAAACCTTCNNCCTGTTCGATTGCAATCATCTGTATGGCCTGGGGAAGGATCAGCCACTCTGCCTCTTCCATGACACGCCGCTGCAAAGTCTCCGGTGTATCTCCTTCCCGAACCTCAACCGCCTTCTGCAAAAGAATCGGCCCCGTATCCATCCCCTCATCTACATAGTGGACCGTGGCTCCCGTAACCTTCACCCCCCGGGCAAGAGCAGCTTCATGAACCTTAAGCCCATAATATCCCTTTCCGCAAAAAGACGGAATAAGGGATGGATGAACGTTGATGATCCGGTTCCCGTACTTTTGTATCATGGATAACGGAATCGCAACCAGATATCCAGCCAGAACGATGAGATCAAGGCAGTACTGGTCAATCTTTGAAAGAAGCGCTTCATAAAAGTCCTCCCTCTCCTGAAAATCCACAGGGGATATGCAGGAAGCCTCAATTCCATGTTTTCTTGCTCTTTCCAGGGCATATGCGTTCTGGTTATTGCTGATGACCACCGTTACCTCTGCATTGGTGATCCTTCCACAATCTATCGCATCTAAGACTGCCTGAAGGTTGGTTCCCCCGCCGGAAACCAATATACCGATTTTCAGCATAAGGTCACGCCCTTCTCTCCTCTTTCCGTATGGCCGATCACATAGGGAACCTCTCCAGCCCCTCGGATCGCTTCCATAGCCGTATCCACATCCGCCGGGCTCACGGCAAGAATCATTCCGATTCCCATATTATAGGTATTGTACATGATCTCTTCCTCAATACCGCCTTTATCCACCAGCAGGCCAAAGATGGCAGGCACCTGATAGCTGCTCTTTTCAACCACCGCCCGGATACCCTCAGGAAGCATACGGGGAATGTTTTCATAAAAACCGCCTCCGGTGATGTGGCTGCAGGCTTTGATCACTGCTCCGCTGTCTTTTACGCTTTTTAATGTATTAACATATATTTTGGTAGGAGTGATCAGCGCTTCGCCAAGAGTTTTTCCCAGTTCCTCATAATAGGTGTCCAGGCTTTCTTTTGTCATGTCAAACACCTTGCGTACCAGAGAAAAGCCATTGCTGTGAATGCCGGAAGAGGCGATTCCAATGAGCACATCTCCCTCTTTGACATGAATCCCGGTAATAAGATCCTTCTCATCTACCACGCCTACAGCAAAACCGGCCAGATCGTATTCGTCCTCAGGATAAAAACCCGGCATCTCCGCTGTCTCACCGCCGATCAAAGCTGCATTGGCCTGTTTGCAGCCATTAGCAACCCCGCTGACGATTTCTGCGATTTTTTCCGGGTAATTCCTGCCGCATGCAATATAATCCAGGAAGAACAAAGGCTCTCCGCCTGCACAGGCGATGTCATTGACACACATTGCCACACAGTCGATTCCAACGGTATCATGCCTGTCCATTAAAAATGCAAGCTTCAGCTTTGTGCCCACCCCATCGGTTCCTGATACCAGAGTCGGCTTTTCCATGTTTTTAAAGGCTGACATGGAAAATGCCCCTGAAAATCCCCCGAGCCCTCCAAGAACCTCCGGTCTCATGGTTTCCTGCACATGCTTTTTCATTAATTCAACCGATTTCNNGCATTCTTATAATCCATTTTTTCTCCTCGCCTCCGATTTTCTCACTTCTTCATCTGGGATAAATATTCCTGATACCCGATATGGTCCAGTTTCTCCGCCTTTTCAGCCACCTCATTTTTTAAGTTTTCCGAGTATTCCTTCAGCTTTCCTAACAGCTCCCTGTCACTGACCGCTAAAATCTTGGCTGCAAGGATTCCTGCGTTAGTTCCTCCGCCTATCGCAACGGTGGCAACCGGAACTCCGGAAGGCATCTGTACGATAGAATAAAGAGAATCCACTCCGCCAAGGTCTGAAGTTTTCATGGCAATGCCGATCACGGGCATTGGGAACAGAGCCGCACACATTCCAGGAAGATGGGCTGCTTTACCCGCGCCGGCAATAATGACCTTTATGCCTCTTGCTTCTGCCGTTTTAGCATATTCGAAAAATATATCCGGTTCCCTGTGGGCGGAGATCACCGTCATCTCAAACTCCACTCCCAATTTTTTCAAAACATCTGCAGCCTGAGCCATAACAGGCATATCAGAATCCCTTCCCATAACAATTGATACATTTGCCATAGTACATTCTCCTTTATATTTTGTTTGATGTGAAGATTCATTATTTGCAGTAATACATTTTATTAGTACAATTAATAATTATCACTTATTAATCAACCTTTACTTATCAATATAATACAAGCTTTTTTCTGCTTCGTCAATGGTTTTCTTAAAAATTTGACCATAGCCCATGGGGGATACAAGAAGGGCGGGAGAACCGGAAAGATATATTACTCTCTCCGGCCTCCCGCCTGATTATGTATGGTTAATATTTTCCGCCTCCAAATTTGGATGGCTCCTCAAAATAAACCGGATCAATGGTTAGGACCGGGGTTTCCTGGTCTCCATAAACCGGTTTTTCCGGCCGGATATCCCCTGAATTTGATCCTGTCTTTTTCTGGGAATTCGCCTCTTCTCCCTCGCCTTCATAAAGGTCAAAGCCTTCAACAAGTCCCTTCATAATCTGGGCCTGACCTGACAGTTCTTCGCTTGCCGCGGCACTTTGCTCCGCCGTCGCGGAGTTCGTCTGAACAACGCAGGAAATCTGGTCGATTCCCTGTGCCACCTGATCAACCGCCACTGCCTGCTTGTCAGAAGCCAATGCGATCTCCTCAATAATCGAATTGATACGCCGGCTTCCTTCCACAACCGCCTGCATAGCCTTCGCTGTCTCAGCGGTGATCCTGGTTCCGTTATCCACAGCCTGCATGCTTTCCTCAATGAGCAGAGTGGTGTTCTTTGCTGCTTCTCCTGATTTGCTTGCCAGGTTGCGCACTTCATCCGCCACAACTGCAAAGCCCTTTCCGGCTTCTCCGGCGCGGGCTGCTTCAACAGCCGCATTCAATGCCAGGATATTGGTCTGGAATGCGATATCCTCAATGGTCTTTATAATCTTTCCAATTTCATTGGACTTGTTACTGATCTCCGTCATAGCCTGGTTCATTTCAGACATTTTTTCACTGCTCTTTGCCACATTACTGGTTGCTTCTTCTGATGTAGAACGCGCCTCTTTAGCATTTTGGGCATTGATGTTTATCTGGTTTGATATATCGCTTATGGCTGCTGCAAGCTCCTGAATGGAAGAAGCCTGTTCCGTAGCTCCCTGGGACAATGCCTGGGCTCCGGAAGATACCTGCTCCGAACCATTGGCTACCAGATCCGCCGACTGGTTAATGCGGAAAAGGGCTTCGCTTAAATTATTCCTGATTCCGTACATGGCCATAAAAATAGGCTCATAATCCTGGACATATTGTTCCTGGTGCTTGGAGCTGACCCGGAAATCACCGATTGCCAATGATGTCAGCAAGCTGCTGATATCGTCAATCATGTTTCCGATATTGGAAATGGTGGTCCGCATGCTGTCGGCCAGAACGCCCAGTTCATCCTTTGACTGGTAATTTAACAGGATATGAAGGCTTCCCTTTGACATTTCCCCTGCCGCCTTCTCAATCTCTTTCACTGGCACCACGATGCTCTTAGTAGTGAAAATCGAAAAGCCTAATGTAGCTAATACTGCCAGGACCTGCAAAGCGACCACTACCGTCTGAGTGATTCCCGCCATCTGCTGGGCATTTTCATAATTGGCATCGGCTTTTTCATTGGCGAAGTCACTGATCTTTACCAGATCCTCCTGAACCTTGGTGAAANNGGTCTTATTTTCTCTTGCCAGGCCAAACCCCTGATCCTTGAAAGGCTGACCCTCATTTAAGGTATTCTCGATGCTGTCAACCAGGGATTGGTCTCCCTGATAGTTTTCCCTTAAAAACTGTATTCTGTTGTGGAACTCTTCCAGATCCGCTTCTGCAGCATCAATATATTCCCCGGTAGTCTTTAAATCAAGGCTCATGGTTGCATATCCTACATTTTTAGCCGCGGACTGAATATCACGTCTCATCTCAAGAGTCTGTACATCGATCTGGTGTCCGTTCTTAAAGAAATCTACAAACTTACCGTTGTTTTGCCTTAAGCTTACCACGGAAATTGTGGAAACGATTAAAAACAGCACGAGGATAGCTCCAAAAGCAAGTCCAATTCTTTTACCAATCTTTAAATTCTTCACCTTTGTCCTCCATTCACTTTATCTATCCTATTTTCATATACGAATGAATCAAGGGATATGCTCGCACATCCGGTTGCTCATTAACGCAAGGTTGAAAGAAAAATATCTTTCAACCTTAACCTTTGTATATCTTATCGGCAAGTCCTGCTGTTTTATAAGCATTTTAATATAATTTGTTAAATACNNTGGATATTTCTGGTTTTTTTATTTATTTTTTGCAATTAAAGTCCTGATAAGGGAACATTTAATTCCTCCGTACCCTTTAATACAAATCTACCGTCATCAATAATCAGAACCCGTTCTCCCAAAGCCGTAACCGCTTCTATCTTATCCAGTTCCGCATAAGGTATGGTTATATCCGTATGGCAGCTGAAATAGGCCTTTGATACATCTTCTTTCCTAAGGACGGAAACTTCATTATCTCTGGCAATGATCTCCTTACCATTGGGGTTGTAAACAGGACTTTCCTCCGCCCAGCTGTAACAGGTGTCACCCACCGCAAAATGGGGGCCCATCTTTTCCACAATGAGGATAGGCAGTTTATCGAGAATTTCGAACTTACGGGCCATAGCATAAGCCGTAGTATTGGTACCAATGGCAAATTCTCCCATGGGAAGGGTGTCGTGATTCTTTAAGATCACCTGTTTCACAAGGGCCTTTCCTTCTTCCGGATTCTCAAAATTGCTGCAGGAATAATCCTTTATCATACGATTTTCAAAGGTCATGACAAGGTCTTTAAACTGGAAGTCCGTAATATACACCGTACTGACTGCCAAAGTTCCTTCCGTTCCCATAAGCCTTGGGGACGTGAACACTTCTCCAAGGGGAATATTCACATCAGCCACACAGTTTTCAAATTTTGTTTCCTTATTCTTGTCTGCCAGCGGGTGAAGGGCCACTTTAAGGTGGGTCCTGTTATTTCCTTTTCCAGTTACCTCCACGTAATCTGCCTCATCCAGAACATCGATAACCGCCTGCTGGATTGCCTTATATTTCTCATAATCAAGGGTGTTGATGGCAATGGTCTCTTCAAAGATCTTCTCAAAATCCTCCCCGATTTCCGGTACCGGGAAAGCAATGATGGTAAAGCTGGTCTCATCTCCAGGCACGTATTGATTGAGAATTCTTGAGGTTTCATTCGACATTTCCGCTGATAGCTTTTCCTGTCTGGCATCCAGACGGTTGGCTTCCGGCTTATTCACCGGCTCAAAGCCTTCTTTTCCAAAGGTTTCAAGCACCGCAGGACCGGCAAAGGCTGCCGCCTGCTCTTTGTAGGTTTCATAAGCGACCTTTAAAACTGCTGCTTTCCGATCTTTAAACGCCTNNATTTAAATAAAGGGCATCGTCGTAACGGTGATCATAATCATACTGCCTGTTTGGAGAGGTGCTGTAGTAACCGGACTTCCGGCCAGCATTGGTATTGACTGTCCATACAGCTGCACGGCAAAGGATCACCTTTAGGCCCAGTTTTTCAAAATTCTCCATGGCATACTTTACCATGCGCTCAAAGCCCAGCTCATAGCGGATCTGTACCGCTCCCTTTTTCTTTAAATCCCTTCCCATTACCTCAAAGCCTTTGCGGTATCCTTCCGTGTAGGTATCCGCCATAAGGCGTACCGTTTCTTCTGGCAGGGAATTTAAGAATCCAGCGGTTTTTAATTCTGATTCGGAAATGTATTCACCAAAGTAATACAAATACTTAAGATCCCCTAAATCATTCTCCCGGATGATATCCGCTGCAAAGGAAAGCGTCGGATCAAGCCCTTCCCGGACCCGGAAGGTAACCGTATGATCCGTATAATCGCTGACAAACCAGTAGATTACTTCCTTTATTTGAGAAACCTCTGGGATTTCCTCCTCAAACCTGTTGTAAATCTCAATAAGCGTTTCATTTAAAATAGTAAGATCCGTAAGCCTCCACTCATGAACAAAGACAATGTCACCCCGGATCTCTTTATACAGATACGAAAGAAGCTGGCCATAGCCCTCTCCCAGCTTTGATACCGCATACGCCGGGTTCGCATAGCTCTCCTCATAATGGCCGGGTAAAATATCCTGGTAAAGCTTCTGGTTCCATTCCTTTAAAACATCTACAGGAGCCGTTTTCTGGTCTCCGGACTCAATGAACCGTAGATACTCCCCCATCATGGTGACAAAGGACGCTGTCCTGGCGAAATAATCCCGGTATGGTTCCGGCACGGTTTGTTCCGCTGCCATCTGGCCGATCCGCTCCATAGACAGTTCAAAGCGCTCCTTAATATTCTCATTTTCCTGCTGAAACATTACTTGATTATCCATAATCCTTACCCCTTTACTCCTATAATGATAAGAACTGCCCAAAGAATGATAAGGCCCAAACTGATCCCCATTCCTATTTTGGACAGTATGTNNCAGAGCTGATAATTCCAATGATTCCAAGTACAAGTGCCCCCACCGCAAGTCCCAGGGATAGAAAGCTTCTCTTTGCAAAGGGCTTTCTAATGTAGGACACTCTTTTCTGCTTTTGCACTCCTTTTCCTCCTTATCCTTACTCTTATGTGCTGAACGATTTTATACAGGATGTATCCAAGGATACCTCCCAGCGTATTCAGTATCATGTCATCCACATCAAAGCTGCCTACTTTGAAAACAAGCTGGATGGTCTCGATGCTTAAGCTGAACAGAAAGCTTAACAGCACCGTATTAAACCAGTGGCGGCTCCTGCGGCTGATGATCGGAAGAAAGAAACCACAGGGCATAAAGCCCACAATATTTCCCACAATATTCAGCAGAAAGGATTCCAGACCGACCACATGGCGGTAAATAATAAAACGCCGTATTTCCTTAAACGGGGTTAAGTTGTATGCATATTCCTGCTGAATATGGCTCCCCCTTCCAAAATAATCGGAAAAAAATAAAAAGGATGCCAAAAAGAACAGGTA
>DJBG01000214.1:6660-12374 GCA_002429965.1 Hungatella sp. UBA5982 | reverse complement strand
TTTAAAAACAGATTCGGTCTCCTATATCACAGATTCGATACGAAATGTCTACCAAAATCAGTTTTTGCTTCGGCCCCATGTGGCACAGAAGATCGTCGGCGAGCTTACCAGGCTGAAGGAGCAGCAAAAGAGCCTTTTATATGTTTTTAACATAATGTCCAGTCTGACAAATAGTGAATTTGAAATCCTATGCCTTTTCTTTAATGGCAGCAACAGCCGTGATATTGCAAAGTCCCGTTTTGTAACATCAACGACCATAAAGAGCCAGATAAACAGCATTCTTCACAAGTTTAAAATGAGAAATATGAAAGAGGTTGTTCATCTTCTAAAGAAAATGAAATTTGATGATTTTATGAATGAGCATTCACTGTAGGGAACCATTCGGGCAAAAGGTTATTACGGTGATATATGATGAAATTTATGTTAGCAGAAGGGGGTAATGCTATGCAATATAACAGATTGGGAACGACCGGGCTTTGGGTTAGCAAATTATGCCTTGGAACCGCGAATTTTGGGTTGGGTGACAGCAGAGGATTTCACGATTGGGGTGTTGTTGACCAGAAAACTGCGTTTGAAATTATGGATTATGCCATGGAGCATGGTATTAATTTCTTTGATACTGCCAATGTCTATGGAGGTCTTGACACGAGAGGCCTTTCCGAAGAAATCATCGGAAAATGGTTTAAAACTGGTGGTTTACGCAGAGAGAAAACGGTGCTGGCTACGAAGGTTGGCCGCATTTTTGAACAGGATCAAACCGATGGGCCAAATAATTGTGAAGGACTTTCCATTTATAAGATCAGACGGCATTTAGAGGCATCCTTAAAACGTTTACAGACGGACAAGGTTGAGCTTTACAATATGCATAAGCACGACCCGGGCACCAGCTGGGATGAGATTTGGGAAGGTTTTGAAGGGGTGGTACGAAGAGGCAAGGTGGATTATATCGGTGCAAGCAACCACGATGCATGGGAGATTGTAAAGGCACAGTCCATTGCGAAATCACGAGGCTTTATGGGAATTGTCAGCGAGCAGCATTTGTACACGCCCTTAAACCGCCTGGCAGAACATGAAATGTTGCCAATGGCCTTGGACCAGGGGATTGGTATCACGATTTTCAGTCCGTTATTTCGAGGGATTTTGGGTATTGATATGAGAAACCCTGACAAACATCAGCGCACTGCGGAAGCAGCATTCCATTTTCAATACCTCCAAAAACAGCTTTCCGAATTTACGGACTTGTGCGTGGAAATTGGTGAGTCTCCGGCGAATGTAACCTTGGCTTGGGAATTGCGTCATCCGGCAGTCAATTCGATTATCATCGCACCAAATTCTGTAGAGGATTTGGAGGAACTGTTCCGTTCGTTGGAAATTACACTGGATGAAAGTGTGCTGCGGCGTATGGATGAAATCTTCCCGCCTTTGGAGGAATTGAATCCGTATGTACCACGTACCATCAATAGAAGGTAAAATAAATGGATCATTTGATATTTTTTATTCCTAAGTATGAGGAACTGTTTCTTAAGGATGCTTCGTTTGAAAAACTGTCCACAGGTTTTTCCTTTTCTGAGGGACCTGTTTGGGACATCGCAGAGAACTGCCTATATTTTACGGACTTCGCCAATGATATCATTTATAAGTGGACAAAAAAGGAAGGCAGCGTACCATACCGGACGGCTGCCAACCGGCCCATAGGATTAAGCCTTAGCTATGACGGACGCATTATCTCTACGGAAAGCAGCGCTCACCGCATTGCTTACGCCGATGAGAAGAGAAGTGAACGGATTGCCGGTTTTTATCAAGGGAAATGGTTTAACAGCCCCAATGATGTTGTGGCAAAGAGCGATGGAAGCATTTGGTTTACCGATCCCTATTCCACTGCGATGGGAGCGAAAAAAGAGCTGGACATGGATGGGGTTTACCGGATATCACAAACAGGAGAGGTGACGCTGGTAACCGGGGAACTTGGAAGGCCTAATGGCCTTGCTTTTACACCGGATGAAAGCAGTTTATATGTGAATGATACAAATTTACAGCAAATATTCAAAATTGATCTGTTTGAGGATGGTTCTTTTGGTGAGTTGAAATTGTTTGCAACTCTGGATCCCTCTTATGGAGATGGTGCTCCGGATGGCATGAAGGTAGATGCTGCAGGGAATGTTTGGGTCACTGGTCCAGGTGGATTATGGGTGATCACACCGGATGGAATACCGGCTGCAGTGCTAAGAACTCCTGAATTTGCAGGAAATTTCTGTTTTGGTGGGCCGGATAACCGTGTGCTTTTTATTGCGGCATGTTCGTCACTTTATGCCTATCCAGTTGCGATTTCCGGCATTATCCCAAAGCAGAAAGGGAATGATCATGGTTAATCTGACTTATGAAAATCGTCATGGTATTGAGACGGTCATTTTAAGTAATGATTTTGTCAAAGCCGTTATTCTTGCCGGAAAAGGTGGTGATTTACTGGAATTCACCTGGAAGCCACTTAAATATAACTGCCTGTTCCGCTCTGATGTGCCAATGGATGACTTTGACCATTTGAATCTTCATGAGAAGCGGCTGCTTCATCACAGTGACCATTTACTTGGCGGATGGGTTGATGCCCTTCCCCATCGTGGAATCTATCAAAATATAGAACTTGGTCAGGATAATGGCGGCATTGCAGCAACGCTTCCTTGGCACTGCGAAACGGAGAAAAACGAAAAAGAAGTGATCCGTGTCCGGCTGTGGGTTGATTTACCTGTGTTTCCAATGCATGTAGAAAAGACATTTACATTGTATGAGGATTCCAGCTCTCTTTTCATTGAGGAATCGGTTACAAACCGTGGAGAGACAGAAATGAGTTTTACTTGGACTCAGCATGCGATTTTTGATTACCCGGAAGATGCTGTTTTGGAAATTGATTCGGATCTGGCATTTAAAGCATGGGATCATATGGCAAGTCCCGGACAGCCACTTGAAGCCTATGAAGCAGACATGAAAAAGGCAGTGTTGTCTAACTCAGAGTTTGTCGTTTACAATCATCTGAAAAAAGGGGAAGCATCATTGACTAACCAAGAGAATCAATTGGAAGTGCGTTTGAATTGGGATATTAACCAGTTTCCCTATCTGCGCTCGCTTTATCAGGATGGCTTAATCGGTTTGGAACCGGGAAATGATTTGTTCTCAGGTTTTAAACATTCTCTTCAATATCATACCTATACTGTTTTAAAAGTAAAGGAAAAAATAGAAACATCGTTTGTATTAAGCTACAACCAACGATAGCTTCAATTAATGAGGGAGGATATACCATGGATTTTCTTCAAACAAGGGGCAGAGATATCATCGATGAGCATGGTTCTGTCATATACCTGCGCGGGATTTGTATTGGCGGGGGGGTGAATCTGGAAGATTTTATTAATGCCTATCCGGGAACGGAAAGTGGAATTCGAGATCATATTTCGCAGATTTTGGGAAAGAGGAAAGGTGAGCAGTTTTTTGAATTGATGAGTGATAATTTTTTTGCAGAAGAAGACATTCAATTTATCGCTCAAACAGGAGCAACCTGCGTCCGCCTGCCTTTAAATATCAGGCATTTTGAATCGGATGATAAGCCATTTGTCTACAATCAGAATGCTTATAAAAAACTGGATGCAATTTTGGATTTATGTGAAAAATACGGCGTATACGCCATTTTAGATATGCACGCTGCACCCGGATGGCAAAACTGTCACTGGCATTCTGACAATGAACGGGGTGTTTCATTATTATGGAGGCATTCCCATTTCCAGGATCGGCTGATTGGCTTTTGGCAGGAGACCGCAAGGCATTATGCAAACCGGGCAGTTGTTGCCGGATATGAGCTGTTAAACGAGCCAAGCTCTGGCAATCCAAGTGGGGAGCATCCCTTTGATTTTTATCAGAACTTTCATCCGGACTGGTTTCGTATCAATGATCTTTATAGACGCACCAGTGCGGCTATCCGTGAAATCGACCCTAAGCATATGATCTTTTTGGAAGGTGATAATTACGCAAGGCTGTTTTCCGGGCTTGACGAACCATTTGATTCGAATCTGGTTTACAGCAGCCACAACTATACCAACCCTGGGTTTGGTCCCGGTAAATATCCTGGATACTATAATGGCATCTATTGGGACAAAAACCATCATAAACTGGAGCTGCAAATTCAAGAAGGCACGATTTATGCTGAAAAATATAATGTCCCATTGCTCATAGGAGAATTTGGCTCCCAGTATCACGGAACTAGTGAAGATGTGGTATACCGCCTCGATTCCATGAAGGATCAATTGGATATTTATAATGAAGCCGGACTGAACTGGACAGCCTGGACCTATAAGGATGCCGGTATTATGGGACTTGTTACTCTTAGCCCCAAGTCAGAATATATGTGTATTGTGGAGCCGGTACAGGAAATGAAGAGAAAACTGGGGGCT
The DNA here is from genome assembly GCA_002429965.1 of Hungatella sp. UBA5982. GTDB lineage: Bacteria > Bacillota > Clostridia > Lachnospirales > Lachnospiraceae > Lacrimispora. Next base: position 7,941 of record DJBG01000214.1, on the reverse strand, counting down.
GAAAATTTTGTTGCCCAATACTGGGATTGCCCTGGCAGAAACCAGTCTCGCGCGCTTGCGGATTTGATTCTTACCACTTCACAAAACACAGAGCTGAATTTAAACGATACGGCATATACCTTTAATTATACGGCCTTGACCGGATTTGCAGCTGCGATGCTTCAACCGTCGTATGCGAAGCGTTTTGCAAATGTTACATATAAAGACATAGAGCGGATTATGAGTGCCTTTCTGTTTGAAAACTGTGAGGTGAATCATGCTTATCATGAGATTCTTAAATCTGCACTTGCCAAATAAATAAAGAGATAAAAAGAAATTATAGGAGGAACAATGCATGAAGATAGCAATGTTAGAACCACTGGCAGTAGAAGCAGCTTATCTGGAAAAATTGGCAAAGCCATTCATTGAAGCAGGCCACAGCGTTTCACTTACGACAAAATCCCTGACCCAAGAGGAGCAGCTGGAATTGGCAAAGGATGCCAATGCGATTATTATCGCCAATAGTCCCCTTTCCCCGGAATTGGTAGATGCTGCTAAGAACCTAAAAATGATTTCTGTGGCATTTACAGGTGTTGACCATGTGCCGGCTGCAAATGTAAAGGCCAAAAATATTTTGGTTTCCAATGCCCAAGGGTATGCAACGGTATCGGTTACAGAATTAGTATTTGGATCCGCCATCGCTGCACTGCGCAACATTATTCCTTGTGATGCAGCAACCCGTGAAGGAAGAACCAAGGAAAGCTTGGTGGGAACGGAGCTGTTTGGCAAGACATTTGGTATTGTGGGTTTTGGAGCCATTGGGCGTTCCGTTGGAAAAATCGCGCTGGCATTTGGGTGCAGTGTACAGGCATATGATCCGTTTTTAAAAGTGGGAGAGGTTTATGATGGGGTTCCAGCTGTTGAACTGGAAGAACTTTTAAAAACCAGCGACATTATCTCCTTACACCTTCCGCTTACAGAGGAAACTCATCATTTGATCAATAAAGAGCGTCTGGCACTGCTTAAAAAGTCTACTGTACTCATCAATCAGGCCCGGGGGCCGGTCATCGACTCCGAGGCACTTGCGACTGCACTAAATACTGGACAGATAGCAGCCGCTGTTATTGATGTATTTGACCAGGAACCGCCGATCCCTGACTCACAGCCGCTCTTGCACGCTAAAAACACGGTGCTGACACCTCACATAGGTTTTGCATCGAAAGAATCAATGATTCGCCGGGCAGATATCGCTTTTGAAAATGTACAGGCTTGGCTGGATGGGGAGCCAATTAACGTAAAACT
>DJBG01000214.1:0-6598 GCA_002429965.1 Hungatella sp. UBA5982 | reverse complement strand
CATTCATGAATTTTAGTGTTATAATGAACAGGTTACTATCATAAGGCGGTAGGTAGATATATGTCGAAATCGTTATACATTGCAGAAAAACCAAGTGTGGCCCAGGAGTTTGCCAATGCTTTAAAGGCGAATGGAAGGCGCAGGGATGGATATATAGAATCGGATCAGGTGATCATAACCTGGTGCGTAGGGCATCTGGTAACGATGAGCTATCCGGAAAGCTATGATCCCAAATTCAAGCGGTGGAGCTTATCCACGCTTCCTTTTCTTCCCAAGGAATTTATGTACGAGGTGATTCCAAATGCTGAAAAACAATTTAAGATTGTAAGCAGTCTGCTGAACCGTTCTGATGTGGATACCATTTATGTATGCACGGACTCCGGGCGGGAAGGAGAGTACATATACCGCCTGGTGGCGCAAATGGCAGGAGTGAGGGACAAGAAACAGAAACGTGTATGGATTGATTCCCAGACAGAGGATGAGATTTTAAGAGGCATCCGGGAAGCCAAGGATGAATCCGAATACGATAATCTTTCCGCCTCAGCCTATTTAAGGGCGAAAGAAGATTATCTCATGGGAATTAATTTTTCCCGATTGCTTACACTAAGATATGGGCAGCATATTTCCAATTACTTAAAAAGTGGGAAGAATACGGTAATATCCGTCGGCCGGGTCATGACTTGTGTCATGGGGATGGTGGTGCGGAGAGAACGGGAGGTTAGGGACTTTGTTAAAACTCCGTTTTACCGTGTAATCGGAACCTTTTCCAGAGAAGATGCAGCGAACCCCGAATTATCGGGTATGGATTTTGACGGGGAGTGGAGAAGCGCTCCTGGATCCAAATATTTCGAATCCCCGTTCCTATATAAGGAAAACGGCTTTAAGGAACGAAAATATGCAGAAGAGCTGATAAACACCCTGTCTCTTATGGATCCTATGGAAGGAACCGTTGCTTCCATAGAAAAGAAAAAGGAAACAAAGAATCCTCCCTTGCTTTATAATCTGGCTGAGCTTCAGAATGACTGTTCCAGAATGTTTAAGATCAGTCCTGATGAGACCTTAGAGCAGGTTCAGGAGCTTTATGAGAAGAAACTGGTCACTTACCCAAGAACTGATGCCAGAGTTTTATCTACGGCGGTTGCAAAGGAAATCCATAAGAACATAGCCGGGCTTAAGGGCTTTGAACCTTTGGCAGAAGCAGCGGCAGAGGTTATGGAGAAGGGCTCTTTTAAGACCATTGAAAAAACCAGGTACGTCAATGATAAACAGATAACGGACCACTATGCCATCATACCTACCGGTCAGGGACTTGCCGCGTTGAGGGGACTGTCTCCCCTGGGATTGAAGGTTTATGAAGTCATAGCAAGAAGATTTATAAGTGTCTTTTATCCCCCGGCTGTTTATCAGAAATATGCCCTGGAGCTTGTGGCGGATACAGGGAACCCCGCTGCAGATTCTGCCCTGGATCATGTGCCGGGAAAGGAACATTTTTATGCCAATTTCCGGGTCATGCTGGAAGCGGGTTATTTAAAAGTTGCAGAGGTATCCTGGGGAAAAAAGAAGCAGCAGGATCAAGGAAACGGTGAAGCGTCTTCTGAGGACAACGGACAAGAGGAGAACAACCAGGAGTCCTCTCAGAATCAAATGGATAATCCCGCATTCGTTGCCATGCTTGGCACCCTGAAAAAGGGAATGAAGCTTCCTCTTAAAAAGCTGATGATTAAAGAAGGAGAAACTTCCCCTCCCAAGCGCTATACATCCGGTTCTATGATCTTAGCCATGGAAAACGCGGGTCAGCTTATAGAAGATGAAGAGCTCCGCGCCCAGATAAAGGGAAGCGGAATAGGAACCAGTGCTACCCGGGCCGAAATTTTAAAAAAGCTGTGCAATATCAAGTATCTTTCCTTGAACAGCAAGACCCAGGTAATTGTTCCCACTCTTTTGGGAGAGATGATTTTCGATGTAGTTAATGCTTCCATCAGACAGCTTCTTAATCCGGAATTAACGGCAAGCTGGGAAAAAGGGCTGACTTATGTGGCCGAGGGGTCCATAACCCCGGATGAATATATGCAGAAACTGGAGAATTTTGTTGCCGGGCGGACCGCAGGAGTTTTAAGACTCAATAATCATTACGATCTGCATGGTGTATTTGATGCCGCGGCAGCTAATTATAATAAACAAAAATAGGAGATTATAAAATGAAAAAAGAAGATATGACAAACCAGGACTTATTTGATACTTCCCATACGATAGCAAAATTATTATTTGAGCAGACCACTTATCCATGGGAAATTATCCCGAAAATCAGTGAATTCATTGTTTCTCTGGGAGAGCGCCTTCCAAAGGATGAGTATGTTCACGTAGGAAAAGCAGTATGGATCCATAAATCCATAAACCTTCCGCCAACAGCCTGCATGGGTGAGCACGTAATCATCTGCAAGGGCGCACAGATCCGTCATTGTGCATTTCTCAGAGGTAATGTCATCATAGGAGAAGGCGCTGTGATAGGAAACTCATCTGAAATTAAGAATTCCATTCTTTTTGACGGCGTACAGGTTCCCCACTATAACTATGTAGGAGATTCCATCTTAGGCTATAAGTCTCATATGGGCGCTTCTTCTCTGGCTTCCAACGTAAAATCAGATAAGTCTTTAGTTACGGTACATGCAGAAGACGGGGATATTGAGACCGGGCTTAAGAAATTCGGTGCGGTCATAGGCGATTTCACTGAAGTTGGTTGCGGTGCAGTCTTGAATCCAGGAACCGTGATCGGACCGAAATCCAATATTTATCCTCTTTCATGCGTCAGAGGCTGTGTAGACGCTAACTCCATCTATAAGAACCAGGGAGAAATCGTAGAAAGAAAAATGATTGAGGAATAAGGAACAGTACAATGGATAAACAACACACTGCGGCGAAGAACGGAACCTTTGGTTCGCGGATCGGGTTTATTCTCGCCTCTGTCGGCTCTGCGGTAGGTATGGGAAACATCTGGATGTTTCCCTACCGCCTGGGGCAGTATGGAGGAGCCGCTTTTTTACTGGTATATTTTGGCTTTGTGTTTTTGTTTGGTATGGTCGGTCTTTCCGGCGAGTTTGCTTTTGGAAGGCTGACTGGGACAGGCCCAATTGGTTCCTATGACTATGCCATGAAGACCAGGGGGAAAAAGGGAGGCGCTTTTATTGGAGCAATTCCCTTGATTGGCTCTTTTGGCATTGCCATTGGCTATGCCATCATTGTAGGCTGGGTTCTTAAGTATCTGTTCGGTTCCCTGACCGGCGTGATGATGACCTCGGATACAACGGAGTACTTTTCCGGCATGACAGGAAAATTCGGCAGCGTGCCATGGCATTTCCTTGTGGTGGTCCTTACTGTGGCAGTGTTGGCAGGAGGAGTTTTAAAGGGCATTGAAAAAGTGAATGCAATCATGATGCCATCTTTTTTTATCCTGTTTGCGATCATTGCGGTCCGGGTCTTTTTTCTTCCAGGTGCTCTGGCAGGCTATGAATACCTGCTGGTTCCCAGATGGGAGTACTTATTGAAGCCGGAAACCTGGGTGATGGCCATGGGCCAGGCATTCTTTTCCTTATCCATTACAGGTTCCGGGATGGTCATTTACGGAAGCTACTTAGATAAAAAGGAGGACATTCCCAAAGCAGCCATCACCACCGCATTACTTGATACAGTTGCGGCACTGTTGGCTGGTTTTGCCATCATTCCGGCGGTATTTGCTTTCCAGATGGACCCTGCAAGCGGTCCGCCTCTCATGTTCATCACAGTACCAAAGGTCTTTTCCATGATTCCGGCAGGAAGATGGGTGGCAGTGCTGTTTTTCCTTTCCGTATTATTTGCCGGCGTAACTTCTCTGGTAAACATGCTTGAGGTGTGCTCAGAGGCTGTCCAGACCCACTTGCACTTACCCCGCAAAAAGGCTATTTTTTTGGTGGGGGCCGCAGTATTTATCCCCGGGCTTTTCATAGAATATGAGCCGTATATGGGATTCTTTATGGATCTGATTACAATATACGTAGTTCCTTTTGGCGCTGTTTTATGCTCAATCATGATTTACTGGGTTTTAAAGGATGGAAAGATCATGGAAGAATTAAACAGGGGACGGAAGAAGCCTTTAGGGGCAGCTTATCTTTTTACTGCAAAATACATCTATGTTTTTCTTGCGGCGTTAGTGTTCGCGCTCAGCATTCTTTATAAAGGCATCGGATAAAATATAATCAAAAAGAAACGCGCTTTGAAGCGGCATTATATGCCGGATCAAGGCGCGTCTTTATGTGGTCCTTTGCTGTCTGCTATTTTGTACCGAAGATTCTATCTCCTGCATCTCCCAGGCCAGGGCAGATATAGGCGTTATCATTTAACTGGCGGTCCAGATGTCCGATGTAGATCTGTATGTCCGGATGTGCCTCGCGGAGTCTCTTTAAGCCTTCCGGAGCAGCGATAATAGCCATGAATTTGATGTTTCTTCCGCCATGCTGTTTGATGAAATCCACAGCGGCTGCTGCGGAACCGCCGGTTGCCAGCATGGGATCAGTCACAACAATGGTTCTCTGCTCGATCGGGCTTGGCAGCTTACAGTAGTATTCGTGAGGCTCATGGGTAACTTCATCCCGGTACAGGCCGATATGACCTACTTTTGCGGAGGGAACCAAAGCCAGGATTCCGTTGACCATGCCCAGTCCTGCACGAAGGATAGGAACGACAGCCATTTTTTTACCGGCAATCATAGGAGTCATGCAGGTCTCAATGGGAGTTTCCACCTCTACATCCTGTAAGGGGAGATCTCTTAAGGCCTCAAATCCCATCAGCATTGCGATTTCTTCGATGAGAGCACGGAACTCATTGGTGCCTGTCCTCTTATCTCTTAAAATAGAGATCTTGTGCTGAATAAGCGGGTGAGTAAAAACGGTTACATTTTCCATTGAAAAGTCCATAATTGTTTTAAATCCTTTCTTTATTCTCTTAGAGTATCAGGGTTTCCGGTAATGTGAGGTTCATGAGAACAACGATTATGACTGCAAGAAACGGACCTAAGATGTTTCTTGCAATAGAGTCTGCTTCAACATTAAGTTCCCCAAGCTGTGCGAATCCAAGTTCGAATATCAGAANNAATCAGATCAACGATGGCCCCCAGGCCCAACTTAGGAACTAACGTAAATGTCACTCCATTTAAATGCTGTAAGCAATCAGGGCGAAAATAATTCCACCCTGTGCTAAAGGTGAGTTTCCTGGGATCACGGTTCCTTCCGGCCGGATAACTGCGGTGGCAGCGGCCAGAAAAACGAAGGAGGAACCAGGAAATACAGGAACCTTAAATTTAGTACAGCAGTGGAATATTAAGTTGCCGGCACCTGCGGAAAATAATGCCAGCGATGGATTGTGACCTGTCAGTAAGGGTATGCACGGTTGCACCGAAGGTGGTGAACTGATGTTTGGTGCTGAGCAGATAATCTCGGGTTGTCAGTTTTGCGTTGTTACTCATTTTTCTACCCCATTTCTTTTTATTTTCCGTCCTATTTTATCAGAGAAAGAGGTAAAAGGCAACTATTTTTCCTATTTTGTCTCAGGAGTATATTTTATCAGCGCAAAATCACCCAGACTATGAGGTACAGGAATGGAAACAATAATGGTGCCGTGATCTTCATAGCTAAAGGATTCCGGAAAGGCAGGAGTGTGGCCTGAGGATGGTGCTTCCATGGGAAAATCCGCTTTTTGGAACATTTTGGCATATGTTTCCAGGTGGGTTTGATCAAAATAAGGAATTAAGGCTTCCGTAAGTTCAGGAGAGGCATCATAGAGCTGGCAGCCATCGGAACGGATGTATTCAGCCAGCAGATTTGGATCGGCATAATCCGTGAGTCTTATATCCTTTGCCAGAGACATATCAACCGTGTTGGTAAAAAATACATTGATCGGATGCGCTGCTCCAGCCCCGGAAAAAAGTCCGGTGTATACAACTGTGACGCGCTTCCTGTCTACTGAGTTTACTTTTGCTGTAAGAGAAAGGCTGTCCTTTTCCGAGTTGACGGAATAGGCTTTTAATATCTCCAGGGCATTGCTTTTTAACAGAGTGTTGATTTTTTCTTCCATTGCCCCATCCTCCATTCCGGAGACTGCCGGATACTGAATGGAAACATTCCCCTCCTTATAGGTGTGGAGGGCAGCGGTGATACCAGGGGCAGAGGNNCTGAGCCTGGTTATCCGGGTTTTCGATTTTTACAGGTTCTGGTGCTTCTGTGGCAGCGGACATGGATTCTCCGGATGCAGCGGCAGAGGTGGCTGGCAAATCGGTTTTAACATAATTCCTTTGACCGCAGCCGCTTAAAATCAGGGTGCAGCCGATGAAAAGGGCTGGGATAACAGTGTTTCGTTTCATAGGATTACCTCCCTTCATTTTTACGGATTTTTTTACAGTATATCACAAATATTGCAGATGTGCCCGTGATTTTCCCCGAATTAAGAAAAATATAGGAAATTACTGGAAATAAAACGCTGCAGAATAGAGAAAAGGCCCCCGAAAACTGAAGAGAGTTAGATTTTCAGGGGCTTGTTTCCCGCCCAAGGGGGAGTGCCGGCCGGGGGGCTT
>DJBG01000101.1:5318-26214 GCA_002429965.1 Hungatella sp. UBA5982 | reverse complement strand
TTGTGGAAGAAATGGGGAAAAGGGTTTCAGTAACCTATTATTGAATTGGGATAAACATTCATATAGCCACGAAACGTGGAAGTTACAAGGAGGAAGAATATGGCAACAAATGATGCAACATTACTTCGCATAAAGCATCAGGTTTTAAATGAAGTGGCGAAGCTTGCATGGGAAGGAAAACTGGAGGCAGAAAGGAATGAGATTCCTTATAAGATCATTCCAGGTCCAAAGGCCCAGTTCCGCTGCTGCATTTACAGGGAACGGGAGATCATCAGGGAGAGAATCCGTCTGGCGGAAGGACTATGTCCCAGCGGAAGGGATACGAAGAACGTTGTTCAGGTAATCAGTTCTGCCTGTGAAGACTGTCCCATTACCCGGTATGTGGTGACCGATAACTGCCAGCTGTGTATGGGCAAGGCGTGCCAGGGTTCCTGCAATTTTGATGCCATTAGCATGGGACGTGACCGTGCCTATATTGATCCTGATAAATGCAAGGAATGCGGAAAATGTACCCAGGCATGTCCTTATAACGCCATTGCAGATCTGACCCGTCCCTGTAAGAAGAGCTGCCCGGTGGACGCCATCACTATGGATGAAAACGGCATTGTGGTCATTGACGAGAGCAAATGCATCCAGTGCGGTGCCTGCATTCACGGCTGTCCCTTTGGAGCCATTGATTCCAAGACATTCCTGGTGGATGTCATTAACCTTATTAATGCCGGGAAACAGGTGGTTGCCATGGTCGCTCCTGCGACAGAAGGCCAGTACGGCCCGGAAATCACCATGGCAAGCTGGAGAACGGCCTTAAAGAAAATCGGTTTCCAAGATATGATTGAGGTTGCCCTTGGCGGCGATCTGACCGCTGCAGCAGAGGCGGCAGAATGGGCGGAGGCTTATAAAGAAGGCAGGAAGATGACTACCTCATGCTGCCCGGCTTTTGTGAACATGATTAAACAGCATTATCCCATGCTTCTTGAGAATATGTCCACTACCGTATCCCCTATGTGCGCCGTATCCAGAATGTTGAAGGAAAAGGATCCGGAGATAATTACTGTATTCATCGGACCGTGTATTGCCAAGAAGAGCGAGACACTGGATTTGAATATTAAGGACAACGCGGATTATGCCCTGACCCTGGGAGAAATACAGGCAATGATGGCAGCAAAGGGCGTGGAGCTTGAGCCGGAGGAAAACACCTACCAGGCAGGATCCGTATTTGGTAAGCGCTTTGGAAATGGCGGAGGTGTGACTGCGGCAGTTCTGGAATGTTTAAAGGAGTCGGGAGAAAATACGGATATCGAAGTCCTCAAATGTAATGGGGCAGCTGAGTGCAAGAAGGCGCTGATGCTTCTTAAGATTGGCAGGCTTCCTGGAGACTTCATAGAAGGAATGGCATGTGTGGGAGGCTGTGTAGGCGGTCCAAGCAGGCATAAGAGCGAAAATGAAGCAAAGAAAGCCCGTGATTTACTTATCGGACAGGCAGACAAAAGGGAAGTTCATGAGAACTTAAAAAACCAGGGCCTTGTGGAAGTGTCCATGCACAGACATTAACTAATTTCCTATGTAAGAAAAAAGCTATGGATGATCCCTTTTCGGGAACACCCATAGCTTTTCTTGTTACATCCCTGCAAACTGGTTTTTAACTTTGGACATCTTCTGCTGCTCTGCCTGATCTGTGGTGTACCATCCCTTTGCGGACATTTTCTTATAAATATCGCTTTGCATGCACAGGCTGTCATTTAAAGCGCCGTCAAATGCCTGATGCACGTTCATGGTAGGGGACTCGATCGTTCCATGCAGGTATAAGTCGCACACTCCCTTTGTGGTATGGAGCAGGTTCTCCATAATACTCTTGTCATCCATATGTGATTCCTCCTTATACTAAGTTATAGAAGCTGTCAAAAATCTGCTGGTGTTTTTGAAGGAGCTGCTGTGCACAAGCTTTAAGCTCCGGATCCTGCAGATTCTGTGCCGCTTCCTGGCACTGAGTCTTTAAAAAATTCTCATGGCCAAGAGCATCTTCAATATAAGTTAATTCCTTTGGGCTCATATTTTAATCCCTCCATTGTTATACTATCTTTCGGTGTTTTTTCCCGGAAGACAGTATTAATATGGACGTTTTATGGAAATCCATGCATAACAAAGGAAATAATTCAATAACAGGGAGCGCACTCTTTGACTCGGTTTTATCTCACCACATAAAACGACCTGTCCCATTTAATTTATATATAGCTTCCACAAAGAAATAATCCGCATAGACCATAGCGATATGGTGTGTTTTTTCATGATAGGAAGCGGAGCAGTTTTTCAAAATGGCGTCGCATGTTTGGGTAAAGTCACTTCTATCCTCCGCCAGTGTTTGCAGCAGTAAGAGTGCTGCGTCCCGATATCTGGCATTTTTGCTTGGGGGTATTTGCACGGAAAGCTCTATAAGACCCGATGCCAGAATGGCCGCAGCGCAGGAATCTTCCAGGGCAGGAACCTTTGGCTGCTTAAAATCAATCGGTATAATACCGTTTTTTGGTATCTGGGAGATACAATACTCCGCCGCTTTTTTAGCGGCCTCCAAGTATTTTTCTACTTTGGTATGGATGTAACTGATGGTAAAGCCGTACACCGCCCAAGCCTGCCCTCTGCTCCAGGCGGAGCCTTTTTCATAGCCTTGGCCGCCATAAGAGGTTATCCTCCTGCCGCTTACCGGATCAAATTCCACGATATGCTCGCTGGAGCCATCTTCCCTTNNTGCAATGTGAAGATATCGCGGGTCGTGATCCTCTTCATAAGCCCAGTAGAGCAAAGAGAGGTTCATCATACAGTCTATAATAGCCCAGCCTGTGTGCGGTTCTCCGTCCCTTAAGTTCCAGGCGCGGATAAAGTTTCCCTTTATATTAAAACGTCCGGCCAGTAAATTTGCGGCATGTAAACCGATTTCACGTGAGTGGGGATTACCGGTGATTTTATAATCAGCAACTGCCGTAAGCATATACATAAACCCAACGTCATGATGAAGACCCCTGTATTCAACAAAACATTCTTCTAATTTTTTTTCGGAAATTCTTGCATATTCTTTATATTTTTCGTCTTTTGTGTCTTCATATAAAAGCCACAGGAGGCCGCCCCAAAAACCGTTTGTCCACCAGTTTATCCCCTCGCTTTTCGGATCCCCCGGGGCTTTTTTGCTCATATCGATATAAGAACCGTCTGCTGCGCAGGTGTAAGGGATGATGTCTTTGTTTTTATCACTGACCCAATCCATTTTTTTTCTTATATTTTTTATGGCTTCGTCTATCCACTGTTCCCTGATCTGCATTTAAGCCACCTCATGATTCCTTATAATTTCCATAACTTGTATAAATTTGTTTCACAACCTCGAAAGAAAGCTTGTGCCTTCTGTATTCGTCTACGATTCCCTTATTATTCATCGTCCTTGGGCGGTTTAAGAACCATTCTTCACTGATTCTGGCATCGCAGAACTGCCAGATATACAATCCCGACNNGTTCTAAGATGGCAGTAAGCTGTTCTCCCAGCGTGTCCGCCTGATACTCTTCCGACCACTTGACCTTTGCTTGGCTTCTGTAACCGTAAATGGCTCCTGCGCCCACTTCCGTAATAAGGAATGGTTTATCTTTTCCAGGTGTTTCTGTTTGTACCCATTGATACAGATCATCTAAATATTCCCGGACAGGTGTGTTATGGTACCATCTCGGATAAATGTTGTAGGAAACTACTTCCGGAAAGTCAAGGCAGATATCTGTTTTAAACTTACAGCTTGCACTGGAACGTGGGCGGGAAGAATCCAGCTGCCTGATAAGCTCATACTGCTTTTTATAACATTCCCTGCCGTAGGGAGTTTCGCTGGCACATTCATTTAAGATACCCCAAATATAGATGCTCGGATGATTATAGTGATTCACGATCATTTCACGGATCACTTCTTCTGCCTGCCTTCCAAAATTAGGATTCCTCATATGTTCTTCGGAAAGCCCTCTTGCGTGGTTTTCTTCCCAGATCAAAATTCCCAGTTCGTCGCATAAATCCAGGAAAATTTCATCATTGGGATAATGCACGCATCTTATAGAATTCACACCCATATCTTTGATTGTCTGCAAATCAGAGGCAATCTGAGAAAATGGGATGGCGCAGCCGAATGTGGGATGGTCTTCGTGACGGCAGATTCCCTTTATAAGGAGAGCTTTGCCGTTTATGAAGACAGAGCTGTTTTCTATTTTCACTTCCCGGAAGCCGATTCTCTCTGTTAAGTCGTCTATGGCTGTACCGTCTTTGAAGAGCGTGACTTCTACTGTGTATAAGTTAGGATGTTCCATGCTCCATTCTTCTGCATCTGATACGGCCGCCTCTGTTTGTATCAAAGATTCCGTATTTGCTTTTATGGTAATGTCCGGAAGTTTTAAATCTGTTTTATTTATCGTTACCGTTGCATCTAAGGTGATATCTTCATCAGAAACATTGGAAATGCAAAGTGTGAGGCCGGCCTTCCAGGTATCGCCCTTTTTTTCAGGCGTGATATGGATCCATTTTATGTATGCACAGTTAAGTTGCTCTAAAACGACACCTCTGGTAATGCCGCCGTAACTCATATAATCGTTGGGTATATGCAGCGAGCTTTCTTCTGAAAACCGGTTATCCACTATGACCTCAAGCAGATGTTCTCCTCCAGGCAATCCTTTTAAGAAAATCTCAAAAGGTGTGTAGGCGTTGTAATGGGTTCCTCTCATGGTCCCGTCTACGAAAACTTTTGCTGTGTGGCTCACGCCTTTTAACAGAAGCCGTACATTCCCCACTGCCGTAAAAGTAGTGGAATATTTCCCTTCTCCCCTGTAAGCTTCATATCCCGGATAAGTCTCCCAGGCACTTGGGACAGGTACCGGGAACGTCTTATCTTTTCCGTCTAAGGGGGTGAAATCCCAAAGTTTACCGGAAAGTTCTGATATTTTTCTGNNCATCTCCCCATATCCGTAGGGGTGTGTCCTGTATATTTTTTAAAGACTCTTGAAAAATATTGCGGATTGTCAAATCCCAGTTCTTCACTGATCTGATAAATCTTCAAGTTGCTTTTTGCAAGCAGCTCCTGCGCTTTTTTAACTTTCATTTTATTGATATATTCAGAAAAGCCAAGATCGGAATATTGTCTGAAAAGAGCGGATAAATAATTAGGGCTGACATTTATAAAAGAAGCGGTATCCGCTAAACTGATTTTCATAAAAATATGATTTTTGATATAATCTTTTGCCTGAATGACCAGATTGTATTTCGGATCGTTTAATTGGTTTTGCATTGTGCTTTTTACCGCGGTTTTAAATACATCCAGGTATCTGATGATTTCAGTTTTCTTATGATAGGTATATAAAACCTGATAAGATTTTGCCTCATTTTTGTAGCTCTCCGAAAGTATAGTTTCTCCGTCATAGATACAGTTCATTACCAAATGTATCATAAAGGACACAATATTGATCAGTTCTTCAAATGTGAGGGTATCTATGGCGGCTTCAATCGCTCTGACTGTCTGGTCAAAAAGGGTAAGATTAAAATTTTCCAGGGATTCTATCAGTCTTTTGTTGAAAACATTCAGATCAAATGTTTTATTAAGGGCTGGGGCTTCTTCTTTATTAAATTCAAAACACAGGTGGATCTCATTGAGGGAAGAGGTCGTTTTTCCCGGCTTTATAGTAACTCCGGTATTGAAAAAAATTTTAATAAGCTGTCGGATGTCTTCTGAGACCGTATTGGTCAGCGCATCGATTTCATCTGCTTTATGAAAGAGAAGAATACATGCAATCCTTTGATGGTTGTACGCGATCACCGTGCTTTTTGTATAACGGCCGATGCACTCCTTTACGGTACTTAAAATATTTAAATAGGTAGAGTAAGCTCCGGTATTTAAGTTTTCCTTTTCAAAAAGAATGTCTACGGTCAGGGGCTGATAAAACTTCGCTTTTAAATCCAGATCGTACATTTTTATGNNAGAATTTCTTCTTCGGAAGTATAGCCGCCGCTTACCAGGTGGTAGAGAAAACGGTTCGTGAACAGATTGAACTCCTGCCCATACCTGCCGGTTTCTGTTTTTCTCTCAGCCAGTACTTTTTTAGCCTTGTTTAACGTTTTATCAAGGGTTTCTTTGTTCAACTCCATTTTTACAAGATAGTCAAAGGCATTTAGCTTCATGGCAGTACGGGCATATTCAAATTCTTCAAAGCTGGATAAAAGGATACACAAAGGAGCGTTTTTATCCCCTGTGTTTTGTATGTATGTTAAAATGTCAAATCCGTCCGCTGCAGGCATTTTTATGTCTGTTATGACCAGGTCAAAGGTCTCTTTTTTTAAGATTTCGATTGCTTCGTTGCCGTTTGCGGCAGTAGAGCCTATCTCAAAATCAGGGAAGTTCTCACAAACAAGGCCTGAAAGCCCTATACGGGCCAAGGGTTCATCGTCAACAATCAGGATATTATATTTCATAATTTACCTCTTTCATAAACGAATCATGTTCTTTTACGGTTTTTTATAGATCAGAGGCATTTTTACGGTAACTTTTGTAAATTCACCGAGAATGCTTTCTATGTTCAGTCCGTATTGGTCGCCGAACTCCATTTGTATTCTCTGGTGTATGTTTTGGATTCCTATGCCGGAAAGCCTGTCTGCCTTTGCTGTTTCCCTTGCGATTTCATCCAAAGACCGGACGGTAAGACCGACTCCGTTGTCTTTTACCACGAAAATCAGATATTCACGTTCCCTGTATACCCCTATCAGCAATTCACATTTCCTGCCTGCGGGTCCTATGCCGTGAAAAAGTGCATTCTCCACTAAGGGCTGCAAGGTAAATCTTAAAACAGAAGCGCTTAAAACTTCCGGATCCGGAATGTCAAATACCGGAGTAAACATATCTGCATAACGGTAAGACTGCAAATGGATGTATTCTTTTATAAAGTCCAGTTCTTCTTCCACGCGGAACCATTCGGAATTGTTTTTAAAAACGGCTCTCATCATATTGGAAAGAGAGGTTGTCATATCCACGATCGGCGGAACAGAGTTCATCTGTCCCAGCCATCGGATGGAATTTAGAGTGTTGTAAATGAAATGAGGATGGATCTGGTTCTGCAAAAGGCGGAATTTATAATTCCTTTTCAGTGTCTCTTCCTCCTTTAACTGATTCAGTGCCAATTGAAACGCTCCAGCTAGTTCGTTGATATGGGTGCTTATTTCTTCAAATTCCGAGATGCCCGTAAATGCAGGTGAGACCTCATAATCCGCTTTTATCATTCTTGACACCTGATTGTAAATGATCTTTACCGGTTTATTGACAAGTCTATTTAATAAAAGATACCAGAAAAACACCTGAAGGAAAAGCAAAGAAAAAGCGGGGAAGATAAAATTAAAATCAGGTACGAATATGTCCTCATGAAGAGCTTTTAAAGGGCTTATTAAAACGACGCCCGACTTGGATTTTGTAAGGAATACCGTACCGTTATAAAGGTCTTTGTATTCCTTTGACACAATATGAGAGTTAGGAGCCAAAGCATCAAATTGCTTTACATCAAAATCCAGAGGTAAAAAATGAGTGTTTTCAATTTTATAAAGCTGATCGCCAAGAAGAATAAAGGATTCTTCCAGGCCTTTTAGGGGATCCGCAAGTATGGCGGTATCTAAGGCTATATAAAAATTTCCTATTTTTTGGTTTGTTGCATAGCTACTTACGGGAAAACGTAGGGGAAGTATCTGTTCCGGCTTGTACTGACCGTAAAATTCCGGATTAAATGGATTCACTGTTATGGGATAAGAAAAGGAGGGGCCGGCCAATTCTTCGGGGCATAATTTCTCAAAAGTCGCCTTGTCGGAAATCTGACCGTAAAAAAGGCCGATTTGTATATACCTCGGGTTCCGATCTGAAGTAAGGAGCATTTTAGGAACGTAACCGGAGATGGAAGTTGTGTTTAACAGCATTTTTGCTTCGGTAACTGCCGAGAGCGCATATGACATATTGCGTATGCTGTCTTTTCCGTTATCGGAAAGAAAAGCGGTGATTTTTGTATTAGCNNTATTAGCGGAAAGGACGGTATTTAAAGCAGAAACCTGGGCTAAGTTATTTTCTATGCCATAATTGGCATTCGTATGAAGCATAAGAGCGCTTTCCTCTGCATCCCTTTCGTATT
Source organism: Hungatella sp. UBA5982 (assembly GCA_002429965.1). GTDB lineage: Bacteria > Bacillota > Clostridia > Lachnospirales > Lachnospiraceae > Lacrimispora. The sequence goes on along the minus strand of DJBG01000101.1, from coordinate 18,048 downwards.
TTTCTTTTGCGGAAGAATAAAATATCCAGGAAAAAACAGAAGTAAGAAGCAAGACAAAACAAAAACAATACAGCAGTAATTTAAATGTAAGGGTTTTATAAAATAAATTATTCTTTTTCATACATTAATTATATGATTGTAATAAAAAAAGTCAAGCATATCCAGGTTGCCCTGGTAAGATATTACACGAAATCGTAAGATATTCCCTTGTATGTATTGTATAAAAATACTAATATATCATTAACAATCAGTGGAATAGCATACATAATGCAACAAAAACTAAAGGAGGATTTATATGAAGTTGAGAAAGATTGCAGCATTGGGACTTGCAGGCATTACGGCGGCCAGTCTGGTAGCTTGCGGGGGCAGTTCAGGTTCTGCCGGTGCTACGGCAGCAGGAACTACAGCGGCGGGAACTACGGCAGCTGCAGCGCAGACGAATACGGCGGTAAGTGCTGAACCGGTGACAATCAAAGTTTCGCTTTGGGATTACTCAAACACAGCGTATTATCCGATCATGGTGGAGGCGTTTGAAAAGTCTCATCCCAATATCAAAGTTGACATTGTTGAATTTTCAGCCGCAGAATATTCGGATACAATCGTTGTCAAGATGGGTGCAAAAGAAAAGTATGATGTGGTTTTTATGAAGGGCCTGCCTGAAATGAGCGCTTTGATCGCGGGAGGGCATCTGCAGCCTTTGACAGACAGAATCACCGGTTTCGATATGAAGCCATACGGCGGTGCAGAAAAGTCTCTGAGTCTGGACGGCGTTGTCTACGGCCTTCCTTTCCGGACAGACAACAATATGATTTATTACAATAAAGATTTATTTGACAAAGCAGGAGTCCAATATCCCAAAGATGGTATGACGATGGAGGAATACAGGGAACTTGCAAAGAAGATGACATCGGGCGAAGGCGCGGAAAAAGTATATGGCTCCCATGTGCACACATGGCCGTCAAACGTTTATCAGTATTCCAGATTTATTGACGAATTCAATTATCTGGATACGTCGACCTATGAAACGCTAAAGCCTTATTATGAAACGATTCTCGGAATGCAGAACGAAGATAAGTCCATTCAGGATTACGGGGAATTAAAGACAGGAAATATCCATTATTCAGGCGTTTTTTATAATGAACAGGTTGCAATGCTTCAAATCGGATCCTGGTATATTGAAATGCTTACCGGCAATGTAACACCTCAAAGCGAACACTATTTTAAATGGGGTGCGGTGACCTTGCCTAATTCAAAGGGAAATACGGATGAAAATATGGTAGGCGGGATCACCCCCTGCTCCATCGGCGCATATTCGGAACACCCGGAAGAGGCCTGGGAATTTTTAAGCTATGTTTGCGGGGAAGAAGGGGCAAAAGTAATAGCGGAGCGCGGAATCGTTCCCGGCTGGAAAGGTCAGTCCATTTTAGATATATTTGACAAACTACCGGAGAATTTCCCAAATTCACCGGAAGGGCTTTCAAAGTTTCTGACACCTCCCAATTATATTGTGGAACAGCCTATGGATCCCAATGCAAAAGCGATCAATACGGTAATAGAAGAAATGCATTCTGATATCATGACCAACAGCGTTTCCATCGATGACGGTATTGCAACAGCGATTGAAAGGGCAAAAGAAGCCGGAGCGAAGTGAAATTAGAAGCATGACATGGCGGTCAAGACCTGACCGCCATTTTCAAAAATTTGCGCGGGCANNGAGAACATGTCTGCATGTTCATTTGGGGAGGGCCGCGACAGCCATAAGAAACTCATGCAGTGTGTTTCTTATGGTTTCAAATACGGACGGAGGTATCGCTTATGCTCAAAAAAAGTTACAGACGTAAGAAAAACCTGGTAGCTTATTCTTTTATTCTGCCGAATTTCATAGGCTATTTTATCTTGACTTTTATCCCGATCATTCTGACTTTTGTCATGAGTTTATGTGAATGGAACTTTGGTCAGACTGTAAAATTTGTAGGTCTTAAGAATTTTATACAGATGTTCACGAAGGATTCCCAATTTTCTTTGGTTCTTATAAATACCATTTATTATACAGTAGTTACAGTCCCTGTAACTATGCTTTTTTCTTTGCTTTTAGCCATGCTCATGAATTCGAAACTAAAAGGAAGGGTGTTTTTCCGCTCTGTCCTTTTCTTCCCTTATGTTGCTTCCTTAGTGGCGATCGCTATCGTGTGGATGGCTCTGTTTTCCCCGCAGTCAGGTCCGGTCAACTCAGTGCTTCGCTCCATAGGAATCGCGAATCCCCCGCGCTGGGCGGCGGACAAACATTGGGCTATGCCCACGATTATCGGTCTTACGGTCTGGAAGGGCGTGGGGTATTATATGATCGTTTACCTTGCGGCTTTGCAGGGCGTACCCGGGGAACTTTACGAGGCGGCCAGGATCGATGGGGCTTCCGGATTCCAGCAGTTTACGAATATTACATGGCCTACGGTTACTCCCACGACATTCTTTGTCGTTATGATGCTTACAATTTCCACTTTTAAGTCATACGACATTATGTATATCACAACTCAGGGCGGTCCAGGTACGGCGACAAAGGTCCTGGCCTATCACATATACAACAAAGCTTTTAAAGATAACGCATTCGGATATGCTTCCGCACTTTCCATCGTTCTATTTCTGATCGTGCTTGCTTTTACTCTGCTGCAATTTAAAGTAGAGAAAAAGTTCACCAACGACTTATAGGAGGTGGGATTATGAAAAAATACGCAGCTACGATGAAACTGGTCATAATCTATGGGCTTATGATATTCTGTGCCCTCATTATGCTTACGCCTTTTGCCTGGATGCTTTCTGCTTCTTTAAAACTGGAAAAAGACGTATTTGCCTATCCGATTAAATGGATACCGACAAATCCCGTATGGTCAAACTACACCGTTATTTGGGAAAAATTCCCTCTGTCCATAGGCTTTGTCAATTCCTTTAAACTTACTTTTGCCACTATGATCTTGCAGATCACCACGTCTTCTGCAGCGGCATATGCGTTTGCAAAGCTTGATTTTAAGGGCCGGAACACACTCTTTATGGCCTATGTTACTACGATTGCGATTCCGTGGCAGGTCTATATGGTTCCGCAATATATCATGATGAGTAAATTTCACCTGGTAGACAGCCATATTGGAATTATTTTGATGCATGCGTTTACGGCCATGGGCGTATTCCTGATCCGGCAGTTTTATATGGGGATTCCCAATGAGCTTTTAGAGGCAGCCAGAATAGACGGGCTTAGTGAATACGGGATTTTAGCCCGGATCATGCTGCCGCTTTCAAAACCAGCAATTGCTACCATGGCAATTACTTCTTTTGTTTTTGAATGGAATGACTTTATGGGGCCGCTCATTTATTTAAGTACGACCGAGAAAAAGACGATACAACTTATGATAAGGCTCTTTAACACGATGTACTCCACAAATTACGCCTGGATGATGGCAGCAGCGGTGATTGCGCTGATTCCGGTGTTTATTATTTTTATTGCGCTGCAGAAGTATTTTGTGCAGGGGGTTGCTACCAGCGGGCTGAAGGGCTAGGAGAAAGGAGAGAAACATGAAATATTCTGTGTTTACCGTGGGCTGTCCTGAAATGACGATTGAGGAAGCTTTTAAAAAAATGAAGGAGTATGGTTATGACGGTGTGGATTTGAGGGTAACGGAAATAAAACAGGAGTTTGCCAAGGAACCGCCGTCTTACTGGAGAAATAATTACTGCACCGTGGATATAAACACGGTGGAAGAAAAGGCGGAGGAATTAAAGGGTCTGGCGGACAAATACGGTTTAGAGATCAATGCGCTTGCATCTTATCTTACTTGTACGGATGATATTGATAAAATTGCCTCGGTTATGAGGGCCGCAAAAACGATGGGAGCTGCGAGGATCCGTGTGAATGCCTCCAAATATGATCCTGAAAAGGGCTATAACCAGGTGTTTGAAGAAGCGCTCCAGGGCTTTCAGAGAGTAGAAGAAAAAGCAAAGGAAACAGGAATAAAGGCGCATTTTGAAATGCACCATGGAACAATTACTCCTTCTGCGTCAGCGGCTTACGCACTTGCTAAAAATTTTGATCCAAAATATATCGGAGTTATCTATGATACGGGGAATATCATATACGAAGGCCTGGAGGAATATCAGATGGCTCTGGAAATCCTGGGAAAATACTTAGACCATATTCACATTAAAAACGCCTGCTGGCTGAAAAAGGGAGAGAAATACGAGGCAGACTGGGCGTCCTTTTCTGATGGATATGCGGATTTTTCCAAATTTTTTAAAGCTTTAAAAACCGTAGGCTATGACGGTTATGTAACTTTTGAAGATTTTTCAAGCAAAGAAAGCTCGGATGAGAAGCTAAAAAACAATCTGATTTTTATAAAAGAGATCGTTTGCTGTTGAAAAACATGAAGGATGAGTGTTTTTATGAAGTTTGAAGTTGTAAATCCGAATTATGAACAAAGCCCTTTCAGCGGAATGGACCGGAGCCATTGGCTGGAGGCGGGAAAATTTCTTCTTGGGGGGGTGTTTTCCCATATAAAATCCATAGATGATCCGGTGTGTCCCCCAAGAAACGAAGAAGAAATAAGTTATCCGTCTCCCGGCGATAAGAGGGGGCGCATCGGCGCGGCACGATTTGAAGGTCTTGCAAGATCCTTGTGTCTGGCGGTTCCACTGATACTGGAAGATGAAAACCTGACTTTAAACGGAATCAATGTACGCGATTATTACGCATGTCAAATCGTGCGGGGAATGACTGCAGGCGCCGAAACAGGGTTTGGGACTTTGACTGAACTTTTAGAAGAAACCGGCGGCCCGGGACCTTTTCAGCAAACTGTGGAATGTGGGATCATGGGGATCAGCCTTCTCATTTCCAAACCTATAATCTGGGACAGATTTACGCAGGAAGAGAAGGATGTTGTGGCAGGATTTTTATCCGAATATGGCCATTATCAGACATATGATTCCAACTGGAGGTTTTTTAACTTACTGGCACTTACGTTTCTGAAAATAGAAGACTATGAGGTGGATGAAGTGTTATATAAAGACCACCTGGAATATTTACTCTCTTTGTATGCGGGCGAAGGCTGGTATAGGGACGGAAATCTCTTTGATTATTACAGTGCCTGGGAATTTGTACTGGATGCAGCGCTCTGGTGTAAATATTACGGTTACAAATACGAAGAGGAAGCCGCAGCTGTATTTGAAAAGACTATCGGTTTATTTTTGTCGGCCTATTGGAGAATGTTCAGTGAAAAGGGGGAAAGTATCTTATGGGGGCGGAGCGGGATCTACCGTTTTTGTGCGTCGTCCGCCCTTTGTGCAGGCGGGTTTTTAAAGAATTATGACAGCTCTCCTGATTTCAGTTTTTCTTCTGCCCGCCGTCTTATGTCCGGAAATCTTCTGCAATTTATCACGAAAGAAGAAATGTTTGTAAATTCGGTTCCCTGTCTGGGTTTTTATGGCCCGTTTTTGCCTATGGTGCAGTCTTATTCCTGTGTGAGCAGTCCTTTTTGGTGCAGCAAAGCTTTTTTGTGCCTGATCCTTGAAAAAGAACATCCTTTCTGGGCTGGAAAAGAGGAAAATCCCTGGGATCAGACAAAGGACTTTGTATGTACGCTGGGGGCGCCGGGAATCAGGTTCGTAAATCATAAAGAAAGCGGCATTACGGAAATAAAAACGGCTAAATTTATGTTTGACGCGTCGTCAGATTACCTTCCCGCATATGCAAGAGTTGCTTTTTCTTCCGCTCTTCCATGGGAGAAAATGACAAAAACTCCGGCGGAAGCGATGGCATATAAATTAAATGGAAAGGAAGTGCCCGCATCCTTTGCTTTTTGTAAAAACGAGATGGGTATTTTATACAGGACAGCTTTTTTTGATATCATGAAAAACAGGACTAAGAAAGTCGATCTGGCGGATATGGAAGTTCCTTTTGGTACGCTTCGGGTGGACAGGGTAAGGGTAAATGACAGGCCTTTTACTTTGACTTTAGGGCATTTCGGACTTCCTGTAGAAGATGGGATTTTGGAAGTGAAGGAAGGAATCGTTGAATATGAAAAGCGAAGCCTTCCTTACATAATCGCGAAAGCGAAAAATTTCCAGACAGCAATCGTTCTATATTCGGGATGGCAGAAACTTTTCTATTGTTTCAGGGAGGATGTAAATGCGGTTTCAAAAAAATCCTGTTTATTATACGCTTCGTATACAAGAGAAAAATTCTATGATAAATCAGAATACTTGATNNTTACTAAAGCAGCGGATTCAGACTTTAGCCCGGAGGAATTATCTGCATTTGACGGAAGAGAAAGGGTTGACTTTACAGGGATCGATGGTATCGTATGTCTTTAGGAGAAAAGGGTAAACAGGAAAATAATATTTATGGTATAAAAAATGAGCTTTGATAATGGTTGATAGGACCGATCAAAGCTCATTTTTGTACACTCATTTACAGCAGTTTTGTAACTCCGGTTTATATTTCGTTTATTTTTCTCTTTACAAAGGTAGTGTGAAGCAGGTGATGAGCCTTTTCACTTCCCGGCTCTCCAAGGTAAGACTCATACAATTCCTTGATTGCAGGGTTTTCGTGAGACTTACGAATGGTTTTGGCTGCATCTACATCATAAAGGACCTTGGCGCGCAGGCTGCGGATATCGGTTGTATTGCGTACAAAACCAGGCTGCTGAGGCTGGCCGCCGCCGTTTACACATCCGCCGGGGCATCCCATGATCTCGATGAAGTGATAGTTTGCTTCTCCGGATTTTACCCGGTTAAGGAGTTCTCTTGCATTGCCGAGGCCGGAAGCAACTGCAACATTGACATCCATATCGCCTACGCGGTAGGAGGCTTCCTTGATTCCCTCTGTTCCCCGGACATCGGTGAAGTCAGGTCTTTCAAGCTCTTCGCCGGTCAGGCTTTCTACAGCGGTTCTTAAGGCTGCTTCCATAACGCCGCCGGTAGCTCCGAAGATAACGGCTGCACCGGTACCAAGTCCTAAAGGTGTGTCAAAATCTTCGTCAGNNAGGAAGCTCTGTGAACCGGATTCCGGCCTGTTTGATCATTCTGGCCAGTTCTCTGGTGGTCATGGAATAATCCACGTCAGGAGAGCCGTTGGCATCCTGGTCATCTCTTCCGATCTCAAATTTCTTGGCGGTACAAGGCATCACGCTGACGGATACTATATCCTCCGGCTTTAAACCCATCTTTTCCGCATAATAGGATTTGGCAATCGCGCCGAACATCTGCTGCGGGGATTTGCAGGAGGATAAATTCTCTGTCATATCCGGGAAGTAGTGTTCGCAGTATTTGATCCATCCTGGGGAACAGGATGTGATCATCGGAAGAACGCCGCCGTTTTGCACACGGTCAATGAATTCATGTGCTTCTTCCAAAATGGTCAAATCGGCGCCGAAGTTGGTATCAAATACCTTGTCAAAGCCAAGTCTTCTTAAAGCGGCAACCATCTGGCCTTCCACATTGGTTCCGATGGCATAATCGAATTCTTCTCCCAGGCCTGCGCGTACGGAAGGAGCGGTCTGTACGATCACATGCTTTGACGGATCTGCAATGGCAGCAGCTACTTCGTCAATGCAGCTCTTCTCATAGAGAGCGCCGGTAGGGCAGACAGCGATACACTGTCCGCAGGATACACAGCTTGTTGTACCAAGTCCCATGTCAAAGGCGGAGCCGATGATGGTAGCAAATCCGCGCTCATTAGGTCCGATCACGCCGATTCCCTGAACTTTTTCACAGACAGCAGAACAGCGGCGGCACAGGATACATTTGCTGTTGTCACGTACCATATGGGCTGCACTTTCATCTGGGGTAGAAGGTGTTTTAGCTCCATCGTAATAATCATCCACATCAACGCCCAGTTCCTTACATAAGGTCTGTAATTCGCAGTTTCCGCTGCGGACGCAGGACAGACAGGAACGGTCGTGATTGGAAAGGATCAGCTGAAGCGTTTTCTTTCTGTACTCATGCAGTTTGGGTGTATTGGTCCGTACTTCCATGCCCGGATTGATAGGGTATACGCAGGAAGCGGCCATTTTGCCGCCGTTGATTTCAACGGTACAGATACGGCAGGCAGCAATTTCATTCATATCTTTTAAAAAGCATAAAGTTGGTATCTCAACATGGGCCAGCCTGGCAGCTTCCAGGATAGTGGAGCCAACCGGGGCGCTTACGTCCATGCCGTTGATTTTTATTGTGATATTCTCCATGATCCAATTTCCCTCCATTATTTCTTGTAGACAGCGTCAAACTTACATTTCTCCATACATACGCCGCACTTGATACNNATACACTTCTCAGAATCAATGACATGTGGGTTCTTAACGGAACCGGAGATGGCGTTGACCGGACAGTTTCTGGCACAAATGGTACAGCCCTTACATTTCTTTGCATCAATATGGTAGGAGAGAAGCGCTTTACACACTCCAGACGGACAAGTCTTGTCAATAATATGGGCATTGTATTCGTCGCGGAAGAACTTAAGGGTTGACAGAACCGGGTTTGGTGCTGTCTGGCCAAGTCCGCAGGCAGAGTTTTCCTTTACGTAGTAGCACAGCTCTTCCAAACGGTCTAAATCTTCCAGCTTTGCCTGTCCCTTGGTGATCTTGTCGAGAATCTCCAGCATACGCTTTGTACCGATACGGCATGGTGTACATTTTCCGCAGGATTCCTCTACGGTGAATTCCAGGAAGAATTTTGCGATATCAACCATACAGTCGGTTTCATCCATAACGATCAGACCGCCGGAACCCATCATGGAGCCGATTGCAATTAAGTTGTCGTAATCAATAGGAATATCGTAATGTTCCACAGGGATACAGCCGCCGGATGGTCCGCCGGTCTGGGCAGCCTTGAACTTTTTACCGTTTGGAATGCCGCCGCCGATTTCTTCGATGATCTCACGGAGAGTAGTTCCCATAGGAACCTCCACCAGTCCGGTGTTATGGATCTTTCCGCCTAAAGCGAATACCTTGGTTCCCTTGGATTTCTCAGTCCCCATGGAAGCAAACCACTCGGATCCGTTTAAAATGATCTGAGGGATATTTGCATAAGTTTCAACATTATTTAAGATGGTTGGCTTGCCGAATAAACCTTTCTGCGCCGGGAACGGAGGACGTGGTCTCGGTTCTCCACGGTTGCCTTCGATGGATACCATAAGGGCAGTTTCTTCGCCGCATACGAATGCGCCCGCACCTAGACGAAGGTCAATGTTAAAGGAGAATCCTGATCCAAAGATATCATCGCCTAAAAGCTCCATCTCTCTTGCCTGGTCAATGGCGATTTTTAAACGCTGTACGGCGATTGGGTACTCAGCACGCACATAAATATAACCCTGGGAAGCACCGATGGCGTAGCCGGCAATGGTCATTGCCTCCAAAAGGGCATGAGGATCACCCTCTAATACGGAACGGTCCATGAATGCGCCTGGGTCGCCCTCGTCTGCGTTACAACAGACATACTTCTGGTCCGCATCGTTTTGGCTGGCCAGCTTCCATTTTAAGCCGGTAGGGAAACCTGCGCCGCCTCGTCCTCTTAATCCGCTGTCTAAGAGAGTCTGGATTACCTCGTCAGGGGTCATCTCGGTAAGAACCTTACCAAGGGCCTGATATCCGCCGGTACCAATATATTCTTCAATTTCTTCCGGGTTGATGACACCGCAGTTGCGAAGAGCGATCCTGTGCTGTTTTTTATAGAAATCCGTATCACTTAAGGCCTTGATGCCTGCCGGAGTCACAGTCTCATCATAAAGCAGTCTTTCCACCGGACGTCCTTTTAATAAGTGTTCGGTTACGATTTCAGAAATATCATCTTCCTTTACCATTGCATAGAAGGTGGCATCCGGATAAATGATCATGATCGGGCCTAAAGCGCAAAGGCCGTGGCAGCCGGTCTGTACAACGGATACTTCCTGATCCAGCCCTTCTTTCTTTAACTCATCTCTTAATNNCTGCTGGCTTCCGGAGGAAGTACATCCTGTGCCGCCGCAAACTAATACATGTGAACGATACATCCTGTTTCCTCCTTATTTGATGTCAGCTGAAGCCAACGTGTAGTTTTGAACAATATGACCACCCAGTAAATGCTCTTTATAAACCTCTTCTGCTTTTTCAGCGGTCATATTGATATAAGTGACTTTATCTTTTCCCGGTTCCAGAATCTCTACGATCGGTTCATACTGGCATAAGCCGATGCAGCCGGTCTGGGTAACGGAAAAACGGTCTGTCATATGGTTTTCCTGAACCAGGTTTGACAATGTATTAAGAACAGGTCTTGCACCGCTGGCAATTCCGCATGTAGCCATGCCCACCAGAATGCGTGTGCGTCCGTGGTCTTCCCCTCGCATGCTGACCTGACTCTGCATCTTATCCCGAATTGCTTTTAATTCTTCAAGAGTCTTCATGTTATTCCTCCAATTCAACTTTGATCTGACGGGCCTAAATGGCCGCGCCTCCGTCTGTTTCCAATTTGTTTTCACTGAGATATTCCTTTATGTAAGCCGATATCTCCGGGGTATCAAAGGGGCTATCCCCTAAAATCTCACGGAAGCTTCTGGTATCCAGCTTAAATGACGCTTGGTTGTAACGATAGATATAGAGAAAGTCTGTGTCCGGATGACAGGTGATAAGGGTTTCAATGGTACAGTTTATATCACCAAGGGGCATACGGTCGATATGGGATAGTCCAAAAACAGCGGTTACCACTGTTCCGGTTCCCGTCTCTGACTCAATGGAAAAACTTCCGCCTGTACTTTCCGCCGCATATTTAAAAAACGGAACGCCAAGGCCCACCTTTCTGGTTCCTCTGGTGGTAAAGAAGGGATCGGTCACTTTAAGCACCTGTTCCTTTGTCATACCGCAGCCGTTGTCCTCAATGGTGACAATCAGTTTGTCTGCCGCAGAATCAACGGTAACAAGAATGGTAACCAGGGTAGCCCCTGCCCGTGTGGAGTTTTCCGCCACATCCAGAATATTTAAAGAGATCTCTGTCATCATAAGCGTTATTTTTATTCGTACTTAGCAAGAATATCAGGAACATCGTCAGCGCTCAGCCTTCCGTAAACCTCCCCATTCACCATCATGACGGGAGCCAGGCCGCAGGCACCTACGCAGCGGCAGGAATCAAGGGAATACTTACCATCCGGTGTGCATTCGCCGTTGGTAATCCCTAGGATTTCTTCAATCTTATGGAAGATGCCTCCGGAACCCTTTACATAGCATGCGGTTCCAAGACAAACAGATATCTGGTACTTGCCCTTTGGCTGAAGTGCGAACTGGGCATAAAAAGTTGCAACACCATAAATCTTCTCAAGCGGTAAACCCGTTTCGTCAGAAATTATGGTCTGGACTTCGATTGGAAGATAGCCATAAATCTCCTGTGCCTTTTGCATGATAGGCATGAGAGATCCTTTTGTATCTTTGAGTAGGGCGATTGCTTCCTTTAAAGCAGCTTCCTGCTCCTTTGTCCCGTTAAACTGGACGCCTTGTTTTTTACAAGCCATTTGATAACCTCCTTAAATGTTGCTTATGCAATGTATCTGATATTTTACCATGTTATTGAGAAAAAATCTATAGTTTAATCAATATTCGACAAAAAAATAACAATCCTTCCGTGTAATATTTCTATACCAGACGCCCTATTTATGATATAATGGTCAATAATGATATGAATTGTGTGAATTGTGTGAATTGAGCGAATTGAGCGAATGTAGGAAAGGGGAGCGTCAATATGACAGTAAGAAATGTGAGAGATAAATTGGGTGCCCGGGTGCTGGCAGGAGAGGACCATCTTGATGAGGAAGTCCGGAGTGCCTGCGGTTCTGACATGATGAGCGATGTTCTGGCGTTTTCCAAAGATCATTCCGTCCTTCTTACGGGACTTTGCAATCCTCAGGTGATCCGTACGGCAGAGATGCTGGACATTGTCTGCATCGTTTTTGTCAGAGGCAAGACGCCGGATGAGTCCATGCTTCAGATGGCGGAGGAGCGGGGTATCATTATCTTATCTACCGGGCACCGCATGTTCTCGGCTTGCGGCATGCTTTATGAGGAAGGGCTTCATGGAGGTGCGGTCTGATGACGGATATGATGACGTTTCACTACAGGATTTCTCCCGATGATTTTACAAGGGCAGGAGAAGCCAGCAGTGATGTAAAGAGCAAGCTGAAAAAGATGGGGGTCACCCCGGAAGCGGTGCGCAAGGTGGCCATTGCCATGTATGAGGGGGANNAGGGGGAGAAATAACCGTTAACATAACCCCGAACCGGATCGAGATGATCCTGGCTGATGTGGGCCCCGGAATACCGGATATTGCTTTGGCAATGCAGGCAGGATATTCCACCGCGCCGGATGCGGTGCGTTCCCTGGGCTTTGGAGCCGGAATGGGGCTTCCGAATATGAAAAAGTATTCGGATGAGATGGAAATCGATACGGCAATAGGAAAAGGAACGACCATCTGTATGGTGGTGAACATATAAAAGGTTTTTTTTAGGAACAGCGCCGGAACGTGAGGCGAGTGGAAACACTATACCTTTATGCCCAAAGGACGTGGGCGATAACTTGGAAATGAGGTAAAAATGTGGATAAATTTTATCATTCGGTAAGGCTTGATGAAGAGCTTTGCATGGGGTGTATTAATTGCATCAAACGGTGCCCTACCCAGGCCATCAGGGTGAGAAATGGGAAGGCACAGATCAACAGTAAATTCTGCATTGACT